>JBAWET010000047.1:0-5355 GCA_049591355.1 Nitrososphaeraceae archaeon | reverse complement strand
AACCCAGAGAAATAGCACAATACCTTTCTTACTTTAATCATGTACAAATTATATACTGTGTATGGCTTATACCTATCTATTGGTAACGTAGGTATCGGTAAGCTATCTATACTTTTATCTTGATAGTATCCCCTGCTATTTTAACTTCGTAGCTCTCTTGGTCATATGTTTTAATATGTGACATTTCTTGACCTACAATTCCCATATATTTCTGCCACTTTGGAGGTAAGGGTTCCATATCTGGAGGGATTTCTAGCACAGGTTCTCCTACCTTCTTTCCAGTTGTGATATCAAACTTTGCTGCATGGAATGGACAGGTTACAATAGTTTGATTAAGATTCCCACGTGAAAGCCTTGCACTCATATGACCACACCTATCGGAGAAAGCATAGAACGTACCATCAAGATTGGCTATTACGATTTCTTTTCCATTTAACTCTGTGTGTTTCATTTGTCCCTTCTTAATTTCACTCACTCTGCCTGCTTCAACAAAATCTTGATTTTGGCCCATTGTTCAAGTTTACGTAAGCGTAATATTTATCCGTTGAACTCAGAAGATAATACATTCTAGTCTATAGTCCAGCCAGCATACCTAGCCCTCCTATCGAAATTTCGAATTTATTTCAGATTAGAATAAGCTCAATTAGCAGTCCAAGTTTGTCTTGACTCCCGCTTTCTAACTAATTGTTAGATTCAGGTAATTTCATGTCTTCATGAAATTGTATGGAACATTCCGGTATACCTGTTTTTGCTCAAAACTAGCCCATTCTATTAGTCAACAATGACTCGTTAGGTAACCTGAAAACAATACAAACCAGTTAATTTTTAAGTATGATCAGTAGACCAAAATTATGATTCAAGCAAGATTACAATACATTCTAGTCTTTGCGTTAGGAACTACTTTATTAATTGGCGGCAATATGGCATTCTCTTTTAGTCAATCAAATTCAAAATTTGACGATATGAATCTGAAGACTAATTCCCTAAACCAAAGTGAACCTATCTATCAAGCCATTACTGGAAAATTTCTGGCAGCGAAGGACCTTTCGTCCACACCTTTTAAAGTTGCAGAAGAATCCTTTCTTGAAGAATCGGTCATGAGAAATGTTGGAAATGTAACTAACAACATGACATTCATCAATACGTATCTATCTCCTGCATTAGTTCAGGCAACAGGTAAAGGAACAATTGAAACTAAGGACGGTCAAAGCATTGATTGGATATCCTCAGACATAGGTACGATCAATAGTACTGGTTTTTTTTTCCATGGGATAATCCATTTCAACAATACAAACAGTGAGAAATTGTCATTTCTAAATAATACTCTGGGAATTTACGTAGATACTCCTGAAATCAAAAGGACAATCTGGTTAGTCAAGTAAGATATTCGAACAAAACAAAATAATTCATCCCCAAGAAATTCTATGGCATTCGACTCCCAGCAAGCACAATTGGACAATTTCATATAAGTTCAAGGGTTATTGTTCAGTTGTGATGGAGAAAAAGATAGTTTTCGGCTATATCGGGATGGCTGTTACGTTGGTTATAGGTGGATATATTTTTTATCTGAGCTTTATTGTAGCACAAAAAGTAGACTTTGAAAGAGTGAGGTTAGAGAGGGGGCTAATCAGTGTGTATCAATTCTGTTCGGAAATAGGGAAGGCAGCAGTTGACCAAACAGTTTGTAAGGAATTCAATTTACTGCATGGTAATGAGACCGGTCAGGATTTTTGGAGTCAGCTTCAGAAGGACTTTTCCAAATTAACTCTAAACTAAACACTGAATGTACATTAGAGCTGCGAATAATACGCCTACAATTACTGCCATAACTTTCATAACCTTCATTATTGGAAATCCAACAAGTTCAGAATTCAACTGCTTTCAAGAAGTCATTTATCATCTAAATATCAAATAGTGTGAGTATGTCGAACTGAGTCACTTTATTCGTGAACTGACATTACATCTGAACAGATACCATCAAGAATAAACGGAGTGGAGGTGAATTAGCAACTCTCCAATCCGTTATGCCTATGGACAATAGGACAATTAATGGACCAGAGACGAAGTTTTAATGATTACTTAACTTAGTTAATCTAGCATAATCTTGGTAGAGGTTTAATCCAGGTAGCACCGTCCAACAGTTTCTAATTATTTATCTTCTCTTGAAATTCAATAAACAAACGAAAAGGAGGGTGGAGATAGTGGAACCAAACCCTCCAATCCGGAAAGTGCCTATATGACAGCAAATATAATGTCTTGAAATGAAGTTTTAATGCTTCCTTAACTTAGTTAATCTATCACTATACTAGTTTGAGGAAGTAGAGTAATAAAAAAGAAATTAGGAATAGACCACCATCTTAGAAAAAATTGGTTTCGGTCAAGACAACGGAAAGGAGGTGAATTAGCAACTCTCCAATCCGTTTCCTTGCCTATTGATAAGATAGGTAAATACAATATTTAGAATAGAAGTATTATTCATTCCTGTACTTTGTTAATTTTTAATTACTTTTCCTTTCCAGAACTGTCAAGCGCGTACGAATGTTTGTCTCAACGTAATATCACTTGTGATCCTTAATGAGGGAAAGTGGTATTAATTGATTATTATGGGCATTTCTACCTTCGATTTCAAATGCTCATCCACCGCCTCGTCAAATTCGAGATGTACTGAGTAAATCACTTCTCCGAAAGACGTCAGTACATATTTTTCTCCTTTACGTTTAATCATGTCTGCTTTAATCAGTTTAGAGAGTCTAGAGTAATACTGTTTACGGGTTATTTTGACGGTATAATCAAAGGTATCGTTGCTCCTTCTGTCAGTTGCAATAGAATTGAATAAATCACGTCCATCAGGGTCACGTAGTGCATCTAGTACATCTAGCATAGTCACTTTTCTTGGGTTTTTATTCATCTTTCATGTCATCTAATACTATGATAGGTAAACGAAAAGTCTATAATCGAAGGTTTAATGCTTCCTTAACTTAGTTAATCAAGTTAAAAAAATTTATAATGGTATATTGAATCTGCCGTAACTGATAACAGATAACAAAAAAGAGGTTATGGAAAGGACTTAAAGGCTTAGTGTATAATCCTATTTGTTATCCATCGAATAATATTGTCTACTATATATTGACTATCAAAGCATCCTGACGGACCCTACTTATGCTCACTAAATCCTTGGAGGCTAGTTAGTAGCATCAATTTAAGAGCATCATGGACATGGCCATTAATGGTATTTATCGGTACCCGCTCAAAATCTTGATGACTGTTGCCAAATTGTTACTAATATAGGAAAATAATGTATAACTATCATTATCTACTGTCATATTATAGTAGCAACACGAATGAACATTGTAATGGCAACAACTATCAAAACTATTCCTATGATTCGTTTCAAATTCCTATCGCTGAACCGGTGAGTGAAACTTGCGCCTATATATCCACCAATCATTGCCGCAAAACCCATTACAATGAGGATTAAAAAATCAACCTCATTGTTGATTAGGTGTCCAATAAGACCTGAAATACCCATTACGGATGATGTTGCCAAGTTAGTACCAATTGCAACTGAAGGTTTCATTTTTAAGACAGAAATCATTGTTGGTAACCTTATACTTCCTAATACTAGACCGACAAGACCCCCCAGAAATCCTATTGCAAAACCAATTATTGATTCTATCAGTAATATTTTGTTCTTACTCATGGATTCGTCCTTTGTATCTGACTCATTTCTTATCTTGGACTTTCCTCTGATTAAGACTACGGATTCATAGGATACTATTATTCCTATAAAACTAAGCAATAAAGCAACTGGAACGTATGTTGTTAAAAGTGAACCGCAGAAAGCACCAACAGCACCTGTTATTGCCATAACAAAAAAAATTCTAGTGTTTATCTTATCTTGTCTGAGGTGTCGAACAGCCGCGGGGATGGCTGCCATCGTGCTAATTCCAATATTAGTTCCTGCTGCAACACCGATAGAAGTTTCGACACCAATGATAAGTGGAAATCGCAAAACTCCTAGTAATAAGCCAACCATTCCACCCACAAAACCAATTGCAAAACCAATTATGCCAAGAATTGGAACTAATAAATTAAACTCTATAACAAGAATGATAAAATCTCCATTATAAATATCGCGTTTATCTTTGAAAATATTTAGTTAATTGGCTACAAGATGAGTATGAATTCAAAGAATTTGACCATAAGCGGCATTCAAATATAATCGTAAACTAGCGATTAGCTTTACTAGTAAGTATTTGATAATGGAATACAGGCAAGAGTAATGAAGAGAATTATAAAAAATAATAATAAGAAAAATAGAACTCGTTATCTACGCTTAACATCTGAAATACTCGAGGGTAGGTCGAAGAGCTTTTCAATCTATGATGAAAAAGGACTCAGAGGATATCGCTGTATTCAATATTAATGGGAAATATTATGCCATATCTGATACCTGCGCGCATAAAGGAGGTCCCCTTAGTCAAGGCATTCTAAAAGAAGATGTAGTAACGTGTCCTTGGCATGGATGGAAATACAATGTACGTACTGGCAAGTCACCTGATAAAGGGGGAGATAGTGTAAATGGCTTTGTAACAAAAGTGATAGGTAACAAGCTCTACATTGATCCTATTCCATCAACGCTTGGGAACAAAGTTTACACTCCTCATAAGAAATACGCGGATTTACAAAATTCAGTAAAAAAACATCTAGCACATTTGGACAAAGATTCAAGCATGCCTGTAGAGAATAACGTACGTGTCTTGGGAATATCAACAACTAACTCAAATGACAAGGTTGCTCCAAGAAAAAGCACTTCAGAGGGGGCGCTAAACTTTGCATTAGATTATGCGAAGAATAAGATGGGTACTGAATGCATTATGATAAAGCTCAGACAATTGAATTTTAAGCACTGTGAAGGTTACTATTCCAAGAATGCAAAAGCTTTCATTTTTCCTCGTTCAATTTCTGAAATTGATAAGGAAGACCAGATGTTAGAGATTTACGAAAAGGCGATATTATGGTCAGACGTAGTAATAGTTTCTACACCAATCAGATGGGGAAATGCCAGTTCATTGTATTATCAAATGGTTCAAAGGATGAATTGTGTTCAGAATCAATCAGTTACTCACAATCAGTATCTTATCAGAGATAAAGCTGCTGCGTTTATAATTACTGGAGGACAGGACAATAATCAACATGTTGCCGGTGAGATGTTGTCGTTTTGGTCCCAGTTAGGATTTGTTTTCGGTAAATTTCCATTTGCGGGGTGGAGCAGAGGGTGGTATGCAGAAGATATGGAGAATAACTATGAGGGCATGATGAGTGCTAACGAGTCGCCCATGAAGAGAGATATCA
>JBAWET010000046.1:0-2826 GCA_049591355.1 Nitrososphaeraceae archaeon | reverse complement strand
CTCTCTCCCTCGGGCTCGCATTGCCAATTGCAAAATTTACGAAATCTTCTATCTTATCTATTCCATTGTTTGCCAGTCTGTTCACATCTTCGATCTTTACATTATATTCTTCTCCAACACTCATTGGAGTTTTCGCACGTGCTTTTGATCCTCCAAGCCAGCCACCTCTGTCTCCACACATATCGTTACGATGAAATCTTTTCAATTCAATCCCGAAAACCAACTAATAACTGATAACAATGATGTCTATTTCAATCTTTGATGCTGTCCTGGAAGATAAATAAAGTCAATTTCATCAAAATGTAATGGACAACGTATTTTCACAAAACTATTGTAGATATATTAGTACTAGTTTAAATCTCTACGACTTTCGCAATGCATGTTTATATCGACTTGGATGAATTATTATGATATGAATAAAGGCATTCTGCTTTTCGGATTTTTATTTTCTTGTTCATTTTCACTGATGGCATCTTCAATATTTCTATCACCGAGTTCTAGTCAAGATCTTACTAAGTATGCATTTGCGCAAGAAGGACAAGGACAAGTACGTTGTACTAATGGTCAGTTGGTTAAATCTCCTACTGAATGTCCTGCAACAGATTTGTGTCCTCCTCCACCTGAACCAACTACGGTGGCGTATTGTAGTCCTAGAGAGTCTTCAGTAAGATCGGTTCCACATCTGACTAATAATAGTGAACAATTAGTTGCTATTTACACTGATAAGCCAGCTTATAAAGCTGGAGATATTGTTAATATTACCATAATTAATACTGGAACAGAACCATTAACTTTCCCTAACGCTGTTTTAGGACTGACTATACAAAATGCAGAGAGCCACGAAAAATTCTCGTTAATGTCAGCACAGGTAATTACCGTGTTAGATTCTGGCGGAACGAAATCCGTGAAATGGGATCAGAAGGACTCCAATGGACAGCAAGTAGGGCCAGGTAACTATACTGCTTCTATTTCAACGGGATTATTAACTGCAAACAAGACCTTCTCCATCCTACAATAGACATTTACAAATTCACATAACTACTAAAATTTTATAGGTAGAACATTCAAGCATATTCTGCTTTTATGTCATTTTCATACTCTTTAAGCAGTTTGTGTATTTTTGGATCAATGACAAAGTTGCAATAGGCAGCTTGTTTATTTTTATCGTAATAATCTTTGTGATAATTCTCTGCAGTATAAAAGTTCTTAAAAGGTGTAATTTCTGTTACAATAGAATCTTTATAAATCCCCTCCTTTTCGAGATCTTTTTTCGATTTCTCGGCAATCTCTCTTTGCTTTTCGTTATGATAGAAAATTGCAGATCGATACTGTGTGCCAACATCATTACCCTGTCTATTAAGGGTGGTGGGGTTGTGTGTATGCCAGAAAATATTCAGGATCTTATCAAAATCTATAACACTTGGATCAAATACAATCTGAATTGACTCTGCATGACCTGTCGTCCCATTACATACTTGGTCATAGGAAGGATTTTTTATTGTTCCTCCTGCGTAGCCAGGTGTCGCAGATTTGACACCCTTTAGTCTTTTGAAGATCGCTTCACTACACCAGAAACATCCGTTCGCTAGTGTTGCTGTTTCACTATCATTATTCATGTACTGTCTCGGGTAAATCCTTTCCCTTGGGAATAAATCGTATAGATAAGGAATTGACACACTCTCGAGTGTTTTTATCTGTCAAATTTTCTCCGAGAAATTCATGTCCTATGTGACCTCCACAATTTGTACATTCTATTTCTGTCCTTATTCCATCAGGATCGGGTACGCGTTTTACTGCATCTGGGAAGTTATCATCGAAACTTGGCCATCCACAACCAGCATCAAATTTACACTTAGACGAATAAATAGGGGCATTACACCTCCGACAAATAAATATTCCATCTTCATAAAAATTGTCATAGTCACCTGCAAAAGGAGCTTCCGTTGCTTTTTCGACAATGACCATTTCCTCTTCTGGCGTTAGTTTATTGTAATTCATACCAATGCCTTCTTTAGATGTTTTGAACCTTCTGGTAGCTCGTCATCATTTTTTATAAAGTAGTTGAGAAGAATGGTACAATAAATGGTTCGTAACACTAGAGACTATTAACTCTTGAATATTATAAACCCTTTCTTGAAGTTGATATACTTTTTAATCTAAATTAACCATTTGTATCTTAGGAGATCTCTACAGCCAGTTTATCGAAAGAGCCTTTAGAAAGATGGAACGTCTGAACAGGTTGGTGATTATTATCGATATCGACTGCGCGTTTTATTTGATGGTTTGTTTAAGGACTTCGTAAATATGGATTCAATAAATGGTCTGAAGGCAATAAAAATGTCATTAATAATTGCATCTTGAAAATCTGTTAAAGAACCATTTTCTTCAGCGCACCTGACCGCAGCCTCGTAGGCTCTCATAGTGTCTTTAGTTTCACTCAAACTCCTGCTGAATCTCTCAAATATTTCCTTCCCTCCAGGTGTCTGAGCTAACTTAGCGAGTTTGAGTTCCGATCTCGCCTGCATAAAATGGCGTGGCACATCTTCATTTTTTTGAACCTGATCTAAGACTTCGCCCGTAGCATAAGCCTCTTCTACTTTCGTAATCCTTATCTTCGCTCTTTCTCCAGGGCTTGTATTATTAACAAAGACTACCAGTCCGCCTATTCTGGTTACTCCTGCATCACCTCGTTTGCTTATGTCTTCTATTTTTATATCGTATTCTTCTCCAACTCTAATAGGAGTCCTTCGAAATGACTTCGATTCTCCAAAACTACTTTCCCTATTTCTACTCTTGTCATACCGCTTCGATTCTCCAAAACTACTT
>JBAWET010000045.1:0-3951 GCA_049591355.1 Nitrososphaeraceae archaeon | reverse complement strand
AGATGACCTTTCTCCAGTGCTTCCACCAAGGCTGAGGTATCAACGATTTTTCCTCGTGCACAATTAACTAAATATGATCCCTTTTTCATGCTGAAAAGTAGGTCGTGGTTAAAAAGGCCTTCCGTTTCCGGTGTTAATGGAGTGGTAATACTAATGACATCGGATTGTTCAACTAGTTGTTGTAATGGTGTATATCGTATACCAAATACAAATTCCTCTGAAGTTGTCAGTCGAGGGAGGTTGTAGTATAAAATTTTGACGTCAAATGCCTTCAGTCGTTCGCACACTCGTTGTCCAATTCTACCTGCCCCTATAATTCCAACAACTTTGTCTTCCAAATCATGAGAGTAAGCGGCAATTTCTGCAATATCCCATCTACCATCAAGAACCTGTTTGTATGCGGGCATATAGTTTCGCACAAGTGCCAAAATATGCATTACTATCTGCTCTGCGACACCTACGACGTTGCTTCCAGTAATCTCAGCCACAGTTATACCTCGTTCTGCCGCTGCTTGCAAATCGACGTGATCAGAACCAACACCAGCAGTTAGAATGAGTCGTAGCATGGGTGCCTTCGAGATTCGTTCTTTTGTGATGTAGGCGGGCCAAAAAGGAGTAGTGATCAGTATCTCTGTGGTAGATAGATGTTCATCAAGCTTATGCTCTTTGTCAGTCAATACAACGAATTCATGGCCCTGTTTTTCGAGAAAATTTCTCAAGCCCAACGCGTTCTCCGCACAACCTAACAAGCCTGGGTTGTTTTTTGCTATCTCTCCGCCAGGGTAAAGAATTGCTAAAATTTTCATATGAAGTCAATTCTGAGTAGATTAGTTAAATCTTTCTAGAATGTAATGCTAGACCGTTATTTTCCATAAATTCATTATTATTGCCACTCTATTCTACAAGTTATCGATCAATGTAAATGCAATCTATCTTTAGATCGATAGCTTTACACGCAAATTTACTGATCCATACCCTAAAATGACTATCGATGAGTTATCTTTAATTAAGCCGTGTTATTTAAATAGTAACGTTCTTATCAACTCATATTTGAAATATCATACGAATTATAGTTTATATACGTGACTGTATCAAATCATTAGATTCCCATTTGTAGATTTGTTTCGGTTGTGATAAGTCTTGAAGCAGAAAAATATGTTTTTGATTTTAAAATAGAAAATAGTACCATTCTATCTAATGTGCTTTGACATATTCTTCACATAATCACTTGCTTTTGAAATAAATTATGGAGATACGATCGTCAAGAGAGATGTCAATTAAGAATAGTATCCGCATTTGAAAACGGACCGGCATTTGGAGTTTCTAGTAAATCTATATACTTATGGGTCCTGGAGTCTACACTGGCTCAAGAGCGGATCCAAGACGGGGCAACTAGGCGTGGGTCAATGAAAAGTATGAACCTATGGTAGGACCCACAGAATATGCCTATGTATCGATTGATGATATATTCATACTCTAATTTGCTGTCCATTTCGTTTAAAACTAGGAGCAAAAATAGCCCCAAGAATTCCCATAGTTATGGATGGTAGTGCAACGAGAGGGTATATTTTGTTCATTACCTCAAAATATATAGAACTAGTAAGGCTTGGCCAAACTGGCTGCGGATTTGCCAAAATTTCATTGTAAGTATGGGTATCTAATGGATAATAGAGCATAAAAAATGTTAAACCAAGTATTGCACCTGATACCCAGTAAATAGTTGTCTTATAATTGGAACCAGATAACTTTGACAATAACATATCAATTGCTAGAAATGGAATCAAATTTAGCAAATAGAATGGAATAGTTGGTAGAAGATGTTGGTTAGGTAGTATCGATGTAATTAGATTGACAGTCATGAACAACCCTCCTGTGATTGAAAGAACGCCAAATTTTCTTGTCAATTGGAATGAAGAAATCAGAATAAAAGATACTAAAAATGGCAACGCTAACGTTGCAATTATGGCCCCTAGAGAGGGATCAGGATTAAACTTGAAATATTCTGTGTCTGAGAATGGCAAAGATAGCATGTGAGTCAGGCCGGAAAGTGTAATCCATACGGGAATCACGCCTATGGCGATTAAAATAGGCGATTTATATTTCTCATGAATGCCTGACTGCAGAATAGGAGACATAAACATCATAACTGATTTTATTTTATTCTTCTTTTGATTAAGGAAATTAGAATCGTTGACTGAAAGGATTCCCACAAGCGCTCCAATACTGCTCAATACTAAGCCCATTGTTAGAGTGATATGAGATGGACTTAATAGTCCGTCTAATCCAAAAGCTGAATGCCAAGCAAAGTCAAAAGGACCTGCTACAAGTAACATAGCAACGCCTGTGATGATCAGCTTTGGTGATAAAGGTAGTCGAGGTTTCGTGTAGCCACTATTACTGTTTTCAATAATCATAGAATGATATTTGGCACTAGCCATAGTGTAACTACGACGACTGTTATGCAAAACCAATATCGATGCAAAAACTACTATTGCGACTCCCGCGTATAACCCCGCATGAGGTGGAGAAAAGAATGTTTCAGGCTTATTGAG
Source organism: Nitrososphaeraceae archaeon (assembly GCA_049591355.1). GTDB lineage: Archaea > Thermoproteota > Nitrososphaeria > Nitrososphaerales > Nitrososphaeraceae > TA-21. Next base: position 1,399 of record JBAWET010000045.1, on the reverse strand, counting down.
AAGGTGATTAGTGATATCCCAACCTCCAGAGCTTGCAGCTAACAAGACACCAATACTTATCAGCATGAAACCAGTGCTACGAATTATTTCGATATTCGCGTTGATACCGAGAACTGGAAGTCTGAATGAGTCTATATTCCCATTGTCATCAAATTTGCGTGCCCACAAAAAGAATTTTTTCAAGGTCTCATTCATTGTATATTATGAATGAGCCGCAGTATGATAATGTTATCGCGAAAAGGAGGGTATACGTCATTTATCGCTAGTGACATTACCACTGGTTATTGGTCAGAAGCCGATTTTCATCAGTAGCCTTTGCCTGCAGCGTATCACTTTTTTTCAGTTTGACATATGTCGGGCAGACATGACATTACATGGATAAAATCCAATGACCAGAATAGATGATTTTGCAATATCCTCGTACGGGTCATTCCGTGAAGGAGAAAATTAGGGTCCAGACTGTGAGTTATTCGAAAAGAAATATTACCTTGTAATTTTTTTTGCCATGTGCAAAAATGAAATTGTCCCAATTTTTCCTCATGAGTGGACTATTCATTGAGAAGCCATTCCGCGAGTAAATACTAATTTTAGCAACTAAAAAGGGGATAACTACACGTAGACCTATTGTCAATTTATCACCAATATTGGGATAAATAAAGGTATATGAAAGTCCCTTGAAATATATTAATGACAGGATTGATGAGTTAATTATTGAAAAGGAAAATCGCTATTTCGCTATTTAACAAGTAATAAAATAGCTAGTTATTCTAAATTATGATAACCATGTTAATAGATAATTATTAAAAGCTAATATCAATAGCCCTTAGCGTCGAAAAATAAAAATTGAGATTGAAAGCTTATCTGGCTGGGAGACCAGGAAATGCTTGTCATGTTGACACTACACTATCTCAACCACCTTTTGTCTTGCAAAATATCAGATTCTTTGTAATTATTTATCCAGTTATTTTGGTCCTCATAAGAGATCACAAGTTTACTAATTTTGCTTATTATGTATTCTAAGCTGGTTGACCGAGGAAATATGAGTACAAAGAGAGCATTCATTTCACTTCTAGGAATAACCATTAGTTTTACCTTTTGATGGAAAGATACAAATGTATCGACCTTCCCAAAAGTCTTGGCACATTGACCAATCATTGCGAACGTAGCTCTTAGCCATACCCCATAGTCATCATTCCGTTGATTCGAAATAAATCCATTATTAATATGATACTTACTTTTAGACGAAACAGTGTGTCCATTCATATCAACCATAGCGACCGATAAAATGCTGTCATCTACTAGCAAGAGGTTTTCAAGGATTTTATTTACTGTATCCATAATTAACTAAATGGAAGTCCTATTATAACAATTAAAAGGAATACAAATACTTACTTTTTCC
>JBAWET010000044.1:0-17430 GCA_049591355.1 Nitrososphaeraceae archaeon | reverse complement strand
CTAATCAACAAGCTTTGCTATATTAAATATGTTTAATCCAAGGAGCTTTTAAATTACGGAGCTATAAGGGCTAGTCTAATTACCGTTTAATCAAAATAGCGTTAACGATGCCATGTTGACCAGGTCTTGAAACGACTCTTGCTGAACCCAGGTCGGTATCTATTATTGCTCCCTTAGTGACTACACCCCTTCGTTCAAAATCCTTATTGGTAGGGTTTTTCGTTACTCTTAGTATTTTTGATTTTGTCGTCTTTTTTTCAACAGGATCCGAAATATTTGCAAATTCTACGCTTTTAAATGAGATTTTTCTATTGCCACCTCTAACTCGCCGGAATATAGTTTTCTGTGTTCCTACTACTGGTTCACTCGGGTACCTATCTATTTCATATTTTCTTCTCCCTCTTGCAACCATCTTCCTGCCTCCGGTAAGTTTTCGTCCAGAAAGAGTCTCTATTGATTTCCTCATTCCATCTTCGAATTGAAAAAAACGGTATTAAGGTGTTTCTATTTGCAGTAAAATGCTATTATTAGAATCATTTTTGTACGAGGCTATTTTTTAAAGCAATTAAGTCGTCAATTCCAAAATATTCCTGAAATTTTCTGGTAGTCCGATAAATTTTCGTTCTGCCGAGGTTTTCATATTCAATGAACGAATGTGCTCTCAATTCCTTGAGATGGGAATAAACCTGACTTCCACGAATTTGTACTAGCCTTTTAGATGTGATTGGTTGCTCATAAGCTATGTATGAGAGTGTTTTCAATGCAGAGTTTGGAATTATGGGTTGTTGAGCAAATCGCCTTACCAATGGGGTATATGAGGGCTTAACTTGAAATACAAAAGTCTCATGTTGAAGCTCACTGATCTCCAATGCTTTAAAAGTGCATCTTATTCTCTGAACCAAATCCCTGACTGTTCGAAGCGTAATTTCCTTTGAACCCGAACCCGTCGCCTTCATCAATTCTTCTAATGATACGGGTCTTCCTGCCGAATAAAGAGCGACCTCCAACCTCGCCATAGTCTCGTCTTGAGGATATTTCTTAGCCAACTGACTCGAGCTCCAATTCCTCGAATTAACATTAATCAGATTTCTTAGAATAAGAAATCATAAAGTCTCCATAGTCCTCTTGATCGATAATGACTAAACCTTTCATTGCGAGATAAAGAACTGCTATGAAACATCTAACAATCTCTATTGAGTTCATTCTCTCGGTGAATTTTCGAAATAGTACAAATCCGTCTGCACTAACAATATCAAAGATCATCTCTTCGTAGGACTTGACAATCTGTTCGAATTTAACTAAATAATCGTTAAAATCAAAAGTTTCTACTGCTAAGTTAAGTTGCATTCTTTGCTTCCTAGGATTTGCAAGATCCATAATCATATTTTCCAATACGTGAAGAAGTTCTTCTAATGTTATCGGGTATGTTGATTCGATTCTGAATGGAATTTCAATTGGTTTAAGCATAGGGACCTCGGCGTTACTCTCGGTCACTTCGATACCTCTCTTCATCATGGCGATCTTCTCCAATCTAAAAATACTCTCTACCTTAAGCCGATATATCATCGACGAGGAAAGTGCCGCGATACCACAGATCCTTAGATCTCTTCTTCCACTTTCGGAAAGTATTCTCAATAACATCTCGAGCAGGGTAGTTACATTTATGTCCCATACGTCTTTTCTAGATAAGAGAGACGGGTTAAACAGAAGATCCAGAGGTGGTTTAGATATACTACGATTCGTTTCCTCCTGTTTATCTTCCATTATCGAAGAGTTATCGTGGTTAGTATTAATTATATTGCTCCGATAAATACGGACAAAAACATTCAAAAGTCACTATATAATTAGAAACAGAATTGGGGATGGTCATGGCTTCAAAGAAGGAATTGAGAGAAAAAGAGAATCAAGGACGTCTTTCAACTGCAATTATCACACTAGACACGATTGCTAGAAATAATAATATTCAGAGAAATATAAGAAATATGATAAGGGAGGTAATGACTGCAGTTAAAGATGAGAAGAATGGCTCAGTCTCTGTTCGTGCTGCCAATGCGATAAGCATGCTAGATAACGTAACTCAAAACCCTCAAATGCAATCTCACATACGAACCATGATATGGCAGGTAGTATCCACTTTAGAAAGTATAAGAGAATAATGTAACTATTACTTATTCTCTACATTCTTTACTGGTTTTAGCGGAGGAGGAAGCTTCTCTAACTTGTGATTTGGGTTTGCGAGATAATGTCTGGAGGCACCCTCCCCGCTCAGGACAATATTACAATTTACACATCTATATCGAATCGCCAACGCCTATTATAATAATTTGAGGTATCTAAAAAGCATACGCATGAAAGCTTTATCTTAGTCTAATGATTTCTCTGCTATCTGGCACAGTTGACTTAACCCTCAAACGAGAGTAAACGACACTTGCCACGTTTTCTGATTTCGATTTTTCACCGTGGTTTACAAGCACTCGTTTGGGTTTTACTCTGGTGACAAAATTGAGTATTTGGTTAAAATCACTATGACCGCTAAAACCGTCAATTTTCTGAGTAGAACACCTTACGGGTGTAACTTTCACCTTTCCTTTATCATCGAGCATGCTGACTTCAGTGATTCCGCCGTCTATTACACGTCTTCCCAAAGTTCCATTAATTTGATACGACACGAACATGATTTTATTGAGTTTATTTGGTGCAATTTCTTTAAAATATTCGACCGAGGGACCTCCCTCAAGCATTCCTGAAGTAGCCATAATAACTGAAGGATTTTCGTCATTGAAAACCTCATCTCTACGTCCATGTCCATTAACAACTGTAAAGTAATCCGATTGGAATGGATTTACACCTTGTGCGACAGATTTCCTCACGTCGTATCCAAGGTAATGTGCATAAGCCATATGTATGGCGCTAGCTTCAGAAATCATGCCCTCAATAAATATAGGAGCCTCCATAAGTCTCCCTTCCCTCATTTCTCTATCTATGACCAACATTATCTCTTGGGCTCTCCCGACCGCAGGTACGGGTATCAGGACCTTACCGCCAGTAGATAGTGTTTGATTTATGCTATCAGTGAATGTCCTATAGACTGTGGATTGATCTGGCATTAAGTCACTGCTGTTACCATAAGTACTTTCAGTTATTAGAGTCTCGACTCTAGGATAAATTGACACTGCACTATCTAGTAACTGGGTTTTTGCATATTTGTAATCCCCTGAATATAATATGTTATGTACACCCGAAATATTGAGATGCACAGTAGCACTTCCCATTATGTGACCTGCATTGTTTAGTGTTATAGTGACATCTGGAGAAATATCCGTAGGTTTACCATAAGGTATCGTGATGCAGTGTTTTATGACTTCATTTACGTCTCTTGATTCGTATGGCAAAAATGTACCATTATTCTTTGCTATCTTAACAGAATCGTGCTGAAGAAGGGTCATTAATGGAAGTGTTGGTTCCGTGCAATAAACTGGACCTTTGTACCCGTATTTAAAAAGTGTAGGTAAAAATCCCTGATGATCTATATGAGCATGACTTAGAACTACTGCGTCAATTTCGTCAAGATCAAAATTAAACCAATCTAATCGAGGATAAGCCGATATTCCAGAATTCTCTCCGGGATTGATACCGCAATCGAGCATGATTTTACTTTCAGATGTAACAACTATGAAACACGATCTCCCTACCTGTTTAACACCTCCTAGACAAAAAAGGGATATCTCTTGCCTACTCCTTGGTCTGGATCTCATACCAGGTTCGTCGAAAGAGCCTGTCTTTCCTACTCCATTAGAATAATCGTCATACTCATTACTCAGTATAAGAGGCCGCCTAAATATCCTCTTCCCCAAAGTTTGCAGGAATAGACTTCGCTCCTTAGCCGAATTCTTCAGATTTGAATGAATTACATTGATGCTACTAGAGGGGATATGAGGTGAACGTAACGTATGTGCAATCCAGCCTGTTTTTTCAGCGATATCTATGAATATTGTAGGTGTAATGAGCTCAGGATGGCTAACCTCCAAAACTACTTCTCCAGTAGCGTCGTCACAGAAAACAGCTGATATGCTTACTCCATTGGGAAGTATTTTCAAAATGGTAGAACGAGTTTCTTCTTCCGATAATCTTATTGACGGATCGGTTCTGATAATGAACCTTTTCTTTAATGATCTAGATAGGGAAGAAAGGTAGTAAGTTAATTCGGTTAATGAGAACTTGGGATTTAAGGTGTAAAGTGAAATATTTGGACCTTCAAATTTTGCGGACGTGATTTCTGATTCCTTTGGAATTGAAGGACGAATTACATTAGCAAGAATATCATCTTCGTCTAATCTGTCCCTCTTTTCACTATTGTTTTGACCTATCGATTTCTTATTTTTTGATACATTCCTGGTCTTTCTAGTATTCTCTAACGTAAGACTTTCATTTCCATCAATATTCTGATTTAAAATCTCATTGTTCACTTCTTAATACTTCTATTCTGGATATGAGGAACTATGTACCCTTTACCTTTGGGATAAATACGTAGAACGTACTTATCGAAGGAATATAGATTCAATATCGTTAGTATCCGCTTACTTTCATGTAACCTCCATTAATATATATTTTGGATTAAATTGTAGTTCTTCGTCAATTAATTTTCCTTATGGTCGGTTCAAAAAGGCAAATAAGGTATAACAAACCCCACAACCACGATCAATACCATTACCCATGAAACGACAGCAGAAATATTCTTAAGGCGAGCTTTATTGAACCGTGACCGGCTTTCTATTAGTGCACCATAAAGTTGACCACCATCCAGTGGTCCTATAGGCAACGCATTAAAAATTCCCAAGTTGAAGTTAATAAACCACAACCAATAGAGCATATTCGCAATAATGGGATAAGACGAACCAAATACCGTGGAATAATAATTTTGGGACATTTGATCTGAGTATGGTACATATCCCTTTAGTACCGTAGGAGGTGGAAGTATTGGTATTATGCCTGCTGTAAATGACCGTTTGTACATTTCCAATGCTTGTACAGGAAGTGGACCCAATTGGACGCCCAATACTGGCCTTCCAACAGGACCAACATTCTTAGGAATAGAGAGCTCCCGTGTAATCTTGTTGCCTGAATGATCCTGCCAAGTTATTGGGATGGTATTGCCTAAGTTAGTTCCCAGCACCTTTCTCAAATCATCACCGGAATGTATCTCTGTACCTGCGGCGGTAATCAAAATAGAATTTGGTGATAGTCCTAAACCTTCTGCTAAGGAATTCTTTGTAACATCCGAAATGACTATGCCATGGTCAATATTGCTTACTTGAGGGATTGGAACTAGCGTGGAAACTACTACATACAATAAGATGAATGATGCCGCTGCAAGAATCATGTTATTTAGAGGTCCTGCTGTAAGTACTGCGCTTCGTTGCTTGATTGATGCCTTTGCTAATTCTTCCCTCTCAATGTTTACAAATGCGCCCATGGGGATTCCCAAAACCAATACAATTCCGGTAGATTCCACTTTAAGATTATGAACCCTTGCGACTATCCCATGTCCTGCTTCGTGAATAAAGACACTGATTATTAATGCTGCCAGGGTATAGCCTATAGGCAGAATTGGATTTATTCCCGGTATTAGTAGGTTGGCTTGGGGTCCAAATCCACGGGCTGTCTCTCTAAATGTAACGCTCGATGCCACGGCTACGATACTGCTTACAATCAGTAACAATGCCACGGCCGTAATAACTGGCATAAGATACACGTTGAATTTAGCATAGACTCTGGCCGGCCTCGTTTTGGCTATTCGGTCGAAGAACTTCAAACCAAATGGCGTATGTATTAATATTAAAGGAAACGGTCGAAAAAAATCTACATGAATTTTATTTTTGTTTTGTTGTTCCAGATTCTGATATTAACCCCATTAGATATTTAAATGAATTTATTTACAATCACTTATTGATAATTTAACTACGACAATTCTAGATTCCAATTTTAGTAATAATCGCTTATTTAATGTGGGATTGATCCATTTCATAGTGCGGATACTAAATACTCCATGAGCATTCAGATATTTGCCTCAGTAGGGATACAAAATTACTCAGTTATTCTTTTTCCAGAAATGAATAACTCCTTCCTGTAAGGTAGGATTTGTATAATTTTTCAGTTTGAGAAATTCACTCTCCATTTCATTTTTTCTTGATATATGAAATTTTTCTTTGATATGATGTTCTATTTCAGAAATGTCCAGTGACTGGAGGCATATGTTACAATTTATTGATTCCACTATGAATATAGGATGAATATCTATTATTTCATGTTATCTAGTGGGAGGGCTCGTATGAATGCAAAGGGAGGTCTGAATTGATCGTTGATTCATGCTATCTGTTAAATTCATCACATATTCTCTAAAAAGTAATATATAGAGTGGCGCTACAGAAGTTTTAGTCATTAGGAGTATTGCAGCCTCTTGCGAATTCTGAATGTCCTACTTTTAGTCAACGTCTTAATAAATCAATCAAATGTTTTGATGGGTCGCAGTGTGCCAATTGTTTGATAGTTCAGTTCTGTTGATAATAATTGGTATAGTAGCTGGTATTTTAGGATCCTTGGTCGGTATAGGTGGTGGAATTATAATGTCTCCCGCATTAGCCTTTCTTGGTCTTCCTCCATCTCAAGTGGCCAGCACTAGTCTCATCGCGGTTTCCTCTACAAGCGTTTCTTCTACACTTGCTTATGCAAGATTAAAAAAAATCCAGTACTCCATAGGACTCAAATTGGCAACGTTTTCTGGCCCTGGCGCGATAAGTGGTGCATTGATTTCTGTAGGTATCTCTCCGCTACATTTTAGATTACTCTTTGTAATCTTACTGCTTGCAACTGGATTGTATCTTCTATTTCGGAACTCTGTTTTGAAGGAATGTAGATTTGACTCCGAACCGGTTTGGATTAAGGTGCTATTTTACTTTGGTGCATTCATAGCCGGGCTTATATCCAGTTTATTTGGAATTGGAGGTGGCATCATTTTTGTTCCTTTACTGGTAATAATCATCAGAATGAATATGTCATCTGCAGTACCAACATCACAACTGGCACTAATGTCCACTGCACTAGTGGGTACGATTACTCATATTATTATTGGAAATCCAGAATACATTTATGCCTTACTCCTATCCATCGGCTCGTTTGTCGGGGCGCAGATAGGTGCAAAAATTTCAGTAAGGTTTAAAGATTCCACGCTTCGCTATATTTTTGCCTTGTTGTTGATGGCTGTCTCGATAAGATTTATACTTGGTGTCTTTATAGAATAGAAGTAACGATAAGCGACATATGTGTGAACCTTGAATATTAAATTATAGCAACGATATTGGTATCCTTTTGGATCTATAAGATGATTAACTGGTTTCAACGAAAAAAACTTCGGTTCTGCTAGTGATCTATCTAATTTAGAACTACTTTTTATTTACATATGATTGAGATAAGGGAATCTTTTAAAATAAATGTCTTAGAATACGTTACTCAAAACATTCACCAAATAGTTTCATCAAATGAATTCAGCAAAAATCTCACAATTTTATCCTGAGATAACAAAGGGTTGGTAAACGTGATAATTGATAAATTTTCGTTCCACGAGTATCTAACTCACAGATATAAATCCAATAATGTGACAATGACATTGTGAATTGTCGAATCTAGATGAATTACAAGAGGACACTAATACTCAATATTAAAACGGATCTATAATCATCCAATTTTCTATCGTAATAAGAATATAAATTAGATAATATTACTCCCACATCAGAGCAGAAATATTTTTGATTGAAATGCCCAATAAAATGGTTTATGTCGACGGTTATGCTGTACGCTATCTCGATATAAATGACTCTAACAATTCAGAAGAAAAAGAAACGCTATTACTTTTGCATGGCATAGGAGCCTCGGCAGAAAGATGGCTTCATGTCGTACCGCTTCTGAAAAAATATTTTAGGATAATAGTTCCTGACATCGTTGGATTTGGGTATAGTGATAAACCGACCGTAGAATATAGTATTAATTTCTTTGTCAATTTCGTAAGCAATTTTTTGAGTCTGACGAATGCTAAAAGAACTCATATAATTGGTTCCTCGTTCGGAGGGTTGGTGGCAGCAGAATTTGCCCTGAAATTTGAAAGTGTGGTAAACAAGCTGGTACTTGTCTCACCTGCAGGCAGTATGAAGACTTCTACTAAGACTCTCGATGAGTACATTCTAGCTGCATTGTATCCCACCAATGAAAACGCAAGGCGCGCCTTTTTTGACATGGCTTATGATCCGCAAACAGTAACGGAAGACACAATCAAGGATTTTGTTAATAGGATGAAACTTCCCAACGCAAAATATGCCTTTATGTCAACATTATTGGGAATCCGCAATATAGAAGACCTGGCAGACAGATTAAAAGGAATAATGTCGCCTACACTGCTAGTTTGGGGAGAAGAGGATAGGATGATCCCACCATCGTATGCAGATGAGTATAGAAAAATTCCGAATTCGAAGTTAACAGTAATTCCAAATTCTGGCCATACACCTTTTACTGAGACACCACGTTCATTTGCTAATATTGTACTAAATTTTATAGGTCCATTCAATAATATTAAATAAACGCCTTACAAAGTAGGTTCCATGGGCAGCAACCATGATATTGATGATACAATGTCATCATACAAGAAGGCCGTGGAAAAAGGAAGTGAAGCTCAAAATGAATTTTTGAAGCAATTCTCAAACCTACAGCAGGATGCTATGCATAATTTTTTTACTATGTTACAAGGGCTGACATTTTACAACGCGATGTTCAAGACTACCATTCAGAGTGGCGGGAGAATATCGATTCCTGAGGCTGAAAGACAGGCGCTAAAAATTGATGATGGTGATCTAGTTCAGGTTATTATAATTCCAATAGAAAGAAGAAAAAAAGGCATCGACAAATCATAATGATTTTAGCTTGAAATTTTTGTCAAATAGAAGCCAAAATTCTTGATGAATAGGATATTCAATTTTTACGGAAACTTGCAGATTAAATTGAGAACAACCTACTGAGAACGACTCTTTAGCCACTGACCTACTTTGGGTAACACGTTATTCTGTGAATAACTACTAGCTATGAGACCTACATGACCGGTATGAAATCTCATTAAGCGCTTATCATCACTTGAAACTGCTTCGTTAAGTGGAACACTACACTCTGCTGAAACAAGATGATCTTCTTCTGCAACTATATTGAGTAAGGGAACATTTATTTTTGACAAGTTTACAGTCTTACTCCCTAACCTCAGCTCGTTATTGAATAGGAGATTTCTCTGATAAACATCCTTAATCCACTGTCTTGCTGTTTCTCCCGCGATTGGTGGGGTGTCGTACAACCACTTTTCGATCCTCATGAAATTCTGCACGAACGAATCATTATCTATGTTCTGTACTAAATTATAATATTTATTTACGCCCTGTTTAAATGGTTTCAACGCGGAATAACATTCGTAAAGTTTCTGTGACGGCAGATTTCCGATAGAATTTACTAATTTATCAATATCCATATATCGAGCCAGATTTGCTATCACAGTAGTATCTTTTCTTGTATCCAAAACAGGCGCTATCGTTACCAAGTTCTTTATCTTGTCTTGATGTAAAGTGGTGTACATGACTGACATCGATGAGCCCATACAGTAACCATGCAAGGTTATTTTATCTACTGAATTCCTGTTTCTTAGAATGTCAACGCAATCATCTATAAAATAATTAACATAATCATCGAAAGATGTGTATTTATCCGCATTTGCAGGTGATTTCCAATCTAGAAGATAGATATCAAACCCTTGACTCAGAAGGTTCCGGATCCAACTTTTATTTGGCTGAAGGTCTAGAATGTACGACTTGTTTATGAGTGCATATACTACTAGTAAGGGAATTCGTGCTGTCTTATTTACAATTGGTCTATAGTGTAGCAGCCTAAACAACCTTGTTTCGTATAAAACCTCATTTGGAGTCGTCCCTACCTGGATGTCCTCTGATTCGGATAAAATCTCTCGAGTTTTATTCAATTTCCTGAGCACTTCCTCTTGTACGGAAGGTCCATCGTTTATTGATCTCTTCACTACTTTTTCGTATTCAGAAGTGCCAGTTTCTCTAGACAGAATTGTTCGCTCTTCCATGAATCGTAACACTTTCGAGTTCTTTACGCATATCCCGAATATTCCTCTTTAATTCATTAATGTCCTCTAGTATTACATCCAGTTCAGACCTAGTTGGTAATCTTAGGGTCTCCAGGTTTTTTTCAAAAATTCTATGTACGCAATTTACAAGCTCTATCTGATTGCTTGAAACTTCATTATATGCCTTGGCGAATTCCTTAGAAGTAAATAGGGAAGTAAACGCATCTTCAAATGCATCTATCAAAATCATTCGAAATTGCTCCGAATCCCATGGATCCGACTTTGGTAATTTCTTTTTTCCAACATTGTTTAAGGCTTGTGTATATGCACTACTCATTTGTATCCAGTACCCATTCAAACTACCGTAAAGATCAATGAGAGTTTTGGTAAGAAGCAACAACTCTGAACAGTATTCGTTGTAATCCTTCGTAAATGCTTTGATCGGTCCTATCGAGGGAAGTTGAATTATTTCATTCCACTTATCGTAGGCAGAATCCGATCCCATGACGCTTAAAGGTGATTTGCTTTCGGCGTGATTTTCCTTTGAATTAGTCTCATTAGTCATATTTTCCATTCCCTAATCAATGCTACAGTTAAATTTTGGTAAGTGTAACTAATTTGCTTTTGGTTGCTAATATATTTATTGTCACTACAAGTTATGATCCTGGCATTGGAATTCACTATGAGGTGTGACACCTAGAAATTTTCCAAGAACAAGCAGTTAAGTCGGTCACTTGTTGTGCCTAAGACCTAAGAATTGCCGTATAGAACCAGGCATAAAAATAGTTTATAAGGGCTCATCTCCAATTTTTGTAATACCATGCGTTAGGTTGGATTTAAAGCATGAGAACCTGAGAACTTCGGGCTCGTAGCTCAGCATGGATAGAGCGCCTGCCTTCTAAAGAACTACTATGAAGAAAGCCGGAAGTCGTGGGATCGAAGCCCACCGGGCCCGCTTTTAATTTAATAAAGAGGCTATTTTCATTGAGGAATTGAAGGCTAGATAAGCACCTTGTAAACGATTTTAAATGGCTGCCAAAATCTGAATCTTTTAGGGACAACATGCTTAATGATAGTCAGCTTATAAATTTGGTAAAATCTGCACGCGAACTGAGTACAAAACGAAAATTTACACAGTCTGTTGAGTTGACCATGGTGCTAAAAGACATAGACGTGAAAAAAGGATTTGCCCTCAACGAGGTCGTTCCATTACCTAATAAACCGGGTAGGCAGGCAAGTATCTGTATCATAGCATCTGGAGACATGGGCACTCGAGCACGTAAAGCAGAGGTTGACAAAGTGATAGAACCTGAAGAATTGAATAGACTAGGAACTAATAAGAGGGAAGCTAGGAAAATCGTCAGGGCTTATGATTTTTTCTTAGCTGATACATCATTAATGTCGAGCGTTGGTCGTTCTTTAGGTCAGTTTTTGGGTCCCAAGGGCAAGATGCCTACACCATTCCCATACGGTGCTCCAATAGAAACAATTGCTGAAAGATTCAGAGGTTCTGTTCGTGTTAGGACAAAGAATCAACTAAACCTATCTGCAAAAATAGGAGATGAAAAGATGGAGGATGAACAATTAGTGGCAAATGCTGGAGTAATCATGTCTACAATCGAAAAAAAGCTTCCTCAAGGTGAAAAGAATATACAGAATACAATTATCAAGTTCACTATGGGAAGACCGAGCAAATTATCGGGAATCGTTAAACAAAAGAAAAAAGGTGTACATTAATGTCAGTGGATGGAAATAAGACCAATAGAACTCATTACCCTAGACGAAAGCAAAATTTGTATCAGCAAATGCAGGAGCTTCCCAAATCTTATAGCGTTATTGCTCTTTCAAGTATGACCAAGGTCCGCGCAGCGCAGTTGATGAAAATACGAAAGAAATTTCATAATGACATTAAGATAAAAATAATAAAGAATAGAGTGGTCCAGAAATCTTTCGAAAAAATCAACGGTGTCGTGGGTTTGGATCAATTGTCTTGTAAATTAGAAGGTCAGTGTGCGCTGATGTTTACAAACATTAGCCCTTTTAAGCTGAATTTAGTTTTTGATCAAAATAAGGTTTACTTAGCTGCAAAAGGAGGCGATGTTACTAAGATGGATATTACAATTCCATCGGGTAACACAGGAATATCACCAGGTCCTGTACTTTCCGAATTCAAAGAAGTAAATGTACCTACGAAGATAGATCAAGGTACAATTTGGGTAAGCAAAGATACCAGAGTTGCTAAGGCAGGTGATGTCATAACACAAAAGACAGCGGCTCTCCTCTCAAAGTTAAATATTAAACCTATCGAAGCTGGAATTGCAGTAAATTTTGCCATCTCAGATGGCTTAGTATTTGGGGAGAATGATCTGAAGATTGACCTAAAAGCTTATGCAAATGAATTGATTATGTCTCACTGTCAGGCATTATCATTAGCAGTCGAATCGGCATATACAACATTAGAAACTATTAAACCACTTCTCAACAAGGCAAACGGACTTGCGGAGTCATTGGCATCCACATCAGGGTATATCTCTCCCAGCACGGTGAAACTAGTATTAGCTAGAACCCAATCGAATGCGAGTATTATTGCCGAAGCAATCAAAAAGAAAGGTTACATAGCCAGTTAGGATAGGAAAATCTTAAAGATAAAAATCTAGGGTTTGCAGAATACTTCTGGAAACGTGTCGTCCAGATGTATTCTTAATGTAAAGACGATTTGGAAAGTCACATCAAAACTAAAAACAAATATTTTAATGGAATTGACGACGTTTAGCTGGTTATCCGAATAGGGCGGATAATCCTTCGAGTGCTTCTTCTTCTTTCTTTTCTTCCTTCTTTTCTTCCTCTTCTTTATTTGCAGTTGGTGCTGCCGCGGGGCCAGAAGCTGGGCCTGAAGGTTGGGGTGCGGCAATGGGCGCTGCTTTCAGTGCTTCTTCAATATTCACTTCACTTAAGGCGGCTACCAGTGCCTTAACTTTCACTTGATCCGGGGTCACGCCTGTAGCCTTTATGACGTTAACAACATTATCTTCTGTAATGTCTTTGTTTAATTTATGTAACAATAATGCAGCAAATACGTATTCCATGGTCAAAGAATGGTCTATCCAAGACCATAATATAAAACTTTCAAAATATTACAATATTCTTGTACTCCTAGCCACAGCATACAAATGGTCTTTCAAATCTCGTTCATACAGAGAATTCATTTTTTCTAATAGTATCGCCCTCGCCTGTGCTCTGTCCTCCTGTGTGCGAGCTCTAAGAACATTCGCAAACATTTCCGGAAGATTCTCCTTAACCCACCCATCGAGAACATGATAGCGTTCTTCATTAATCCAGGCAATTTTGGATGTATTCTCATCTACTTCTTCGTTGAATGTTCCTGTTTCTACCGTATCTATCAGCATAAAAATGCAATTGTTGGGATCAGGATTTGAGAGTACTTCTTTAAGCCTTCTTTCCCCTTGACCGGACAGTACCTTATTGATTAATCCTGTAGGAATTACATAAAAGCCCTGAACATGAATTCTTGGATTATTGGTGGCATTTATTCGTCCAATAATTAGCCGATTAAATCGATCGTATTTTTGCGATACGAAAACATATTCTCCTGACTTAATCTTACCTCGACCAAACATCATTAGACTGCCTTGAACAAAATATTTATTATTTGCTATATTTCCAAGCTTTTTCTGTTAAGTGTAAAATTGTCCAGACTTTTCTGTTACAGCTCTAAAAATGAAATTAAATCTCTTAATAATGTGTCCTTCAAATAATATATGATAGTTTAACGGTATACCATAAGTTAGATTGATGATAACAAGGGTATTTGTTTCAGCAGAAATAACCAACAAAGAGAAGGTGGCTGCCGCCCAAGAAAATATTCTTATTCAAGCCGGTTCCGACAGTTTAAAACTGAAAAAAGTGGAAAAGCAAAACCTCCATTTCACCCTTACTTACATTGGAGATGTTGATGAAACCCTACTTGAGCGAATCAAAACAAATTTTTCGGAGATCAAATTCACGTCTTTTGAATTCAATTATGGAAATATAGGTGGATTCCCAAACTCAAATCGCGCACGAATAGTTTGGCTTGGGGTTGACAAGGATGGGCATAAGAACATATCAAAGCTTTGGCAGTTGGTTTCCGAGAAGTTAGCAAATTTTGTAAAAAAAGATAATGATCCTTTCATTCCTCACATAACTTTATTTAGACTTAGGAATGGAAGCATTAACTTGGATACAATTATCTCAAATCACACTTTTGTTAGTGGGATTTCAGACCATATAGATCATCTAACAGTGAAGCAGAGTACCTTAACCCCACTTGGTCCTAGATACACCGATGTTATCACAATGACATCTAAATGAAACACATAGACCAAGTTATATCTAAAGCTTTGATATTATGTGAACCTCAAAGCAAAGACTCCATGAAATTACATAAAATTGCGCAACATGTGACTGACTTGATCGATAAGTCGATTACGACAATTGATGATGACAGAATATTGGGATTGTCTGTTGGTGGCTCATACGCCAAAGGAACATGGCTTACCGAAGATAACGATATAGATTTCTTTGTAAAAATAAACCCCAATGTAAATAAACGTGAATTTGAACAACTTGGGACTACGATAGGACTTTCTGCACTTCGCAAATACAGACCATACCTCCGGTATTCGGATCATCCGTATGTAGAAGCAAAAATACAAAAAGTTCGGATTAATATTGTGCCTTGTTATCAAGTTAATAGGGGACAATGGAAAAGTGCTGCCGATAGATCTCCGTTTCATACTATCTTCATGACTGAGAATTTGGATGAAAATATGAAAGGTCAGGTCAGAATTTTGAAAAGGTTTCTGAAGTCTATCGGGATTTATGGCTCCCAACTTTCAGTGGGAGGTTTCAGTGGATATGTGACAGAAATTCTCATCTTGAGATATCGGTCGTTCATAGAAGCCATTAATTTGGTGGCGAACATGAATCGTGACAAACAGTTGATAGCACTAAATGAACCCGACTCTCAGTACCTTCCTTCATTTAATAGTAGTATCATAATTATAGATCCTATTGACCCTAGGAGGAACTTGGGTACTGCAATTTCAGCCGAGTCTTTGGGGAAATTCATATTGGCAGCCCGCTCGTTAATTCAGAACCCTTCAATAGGATACTTCAAGTCGACAGAAAATAAGTTCGACATAAGGGTCCTTGAAAAAGTGAAACCAAATCTACTAATAGTAGAATTTAAGATAAGGAAAAGAAGCCCTGATGTTATATGGGGGCAGCTAAAGAGAAGCTTAACTGGCCTATCCAAGCAACTCAGCATATCAGGATTCAACGCATTTGGCAGCACATGTATAACAGATGAAAATGAATATGCAGCATTTGTATTCCTGGTGGAATTTACAACCCTTCCATCATTCACACTTAATGTGGGACCAGAGGTATTCAGAAAGCGTGATACAGAAACATTTATTGAGAGAAAGATGAACAAGCTAACTCCATTTTGGATTAATGGAAATATGAGGGTCGTCACGATTTCGGAGAGGAATAATCTATCTGCAAAAGAATATTTGTCTGAGCTACTTTCGGGAAATGTCAGTAACGTAGGAATCAACAAAGACATCATAGAAGACCTACGCACGGGCTTTGATGTTTACCGTGGAACTGAAAGAAAGTTAAATAAATTCATCAAATCGGCCTTGAGTCGGTTGATCTTAAATGATGGAAGAATTATCAAATATCAGAGTGATTGATGATCTTAGATCTTTGACGGCTTATCCTTCTTTTGAAGATAATACATTTAAGGTTAGGCTCAAGGAGTTAGAGTCACTGGGCATCACATCAGTTCTGTCTTATGGTAATACCAAAATTCGTAACTTTTCTATTTTGGGAAAAGGATGTGTAGGTCTAGCGGTTCTTGTCAAGTACAGGAAAAAAATATGTGCTCTTAAAATTAGGAGAACAGATGCAAATAGACTGCATATGTACAATGAAGTACTTATGCATTCACTCGCAAACGCAACTAATGTTGGACCTATTCTCATTGATTTTAGTGAGAATTTCATACTGATGGAGTTCATAGATGGCAGAAATATTGTTGATTGGTCTGCAGGAGATAGTATACTTAGCGAAGATATATACAATGTGATGGTATCAACGCTGGAACAATGTTATGCCCTTGATCGAATAAAGTTAGACCATGGACAACTGAGTCATCTGAAATGTCATTTGATAGTTTCACCACAAAAGAAACCAACAATTATTGATTTTGAAAGCGCTAGCGTTGGAAGGAAACCGAGTAATGTTACTGCTGCCGCAAATACGTTCCTTGCTGCAATATCACTAGACTTGAGGTTGAAATACATTGTGCGTAGGTATCAAACTGAAGAAATAATACGATCCCTTAGAGAATACAAGAGAACTATGACAAGAGACTCATTTAATAAAATAATAAAATTATTTTACTCTGCATTGTTCAGTTAAAGCTTATATTTTATGGACAGGATTATGAATTCACTGGATCAAAGAAATCGTATACTTCATGAAATTAAACTGGTTGTACTGGGAGCTCGTTTTGAGGTTACCAAATTAATTTAATTATTTGAGATGATTTTAAATTTAACATGTGTTAAATTTAAAATGTTAATATGGCCTGATGCTAATTACTTGATGCATCGCCACTTACCCCTAGAAGTCAAGGCACTGAAGAAGGCAAACCGATATGCTGGAGTTCTATAGTTGGAGTAGTATCAAATGCACTGATAAAAGATTGAGTCGCCTAGTGACTTGGATGGATTAGACGTTGGTTGCGCTGATTGAAAAGCAGATATTATTGCTTTTTTGACAATTCTTGAATTATGAGTCTTACTGTCTCAACATCAAGATCAAGCTGATCAGCGATCATATCCTCTGAGATACCAGACTCGTTTAAATTTCTCAGGATCTCCCTTTTTGCATTATCTACATGTGCTAACCCCTTGCGTAATTCCAAATCGGCTCCAATTTCTTTAATGTAATTCCTTACCTTTGACAGAAATTCATCTAAATTTCCGATGTTATCTGTGGATAACACTAAGACTTGATCCTTGATAGGGATGCTCATCATTCTTACCTTATCGTATAGATATATTACAAAATCCAGGTTTCCTAACTCGGGTATAAACATTTTTCTTAGATCCACAATATATGCTGACTGGGAATAGCTAATTTCCGGATTTCTACCCTTCAAATGTTCATCCAATCCTTCCCTCATA
>JBAWET010000043.1:0-8674 GCA_049591355.1 Nitrososphaeraceae archaeon | reverse complement strand
AATACTACGATTTTATCGGGCGTCTCTCTCACTACAAATCCTACATGTGGGGCATCAAGGGCCATAACAGCCCTATTGAAGTATTTGCCAGCTGTCATGTTCTATACTAGCAATTGTGGCACATGCATTTATCCGTAATCCCTGTTCTGGATTTAGCATTTATTACGTATGTTTTTGTTAGTGTCTTCCTTGTGGTATAGTACTTTTTCATTCTTATCCGAGATATGCTAATGTACCTCATTTCATAATTGTCATATAATTTCTTAGATATTTCTTGCCCTTGAATTAACATCATCTTCAATCCTCTGACAGTGTAACATGATATGAGTGTAGAAATATTATACGCCCGCGAGTTTGGCTGTTCCATAAATGCAAGCGGTTTGTAGATCATGGATTTCATCATCAGTATGTCTGCGTCTTTCTACTACGTACCCGCTTTTAGAATGGTAAAAAATGACCATATCTTTTGGGTAGAAGGATAGCATATCGTGGTTCTCAGAGTCAAATGACATATGTCTAATATGTATCGTCTCCCATGAGAATAAAGCATCTATAGAACCATCAAAATGGAAAGTACTTCCGCATGGACATATAACGTCTCTCCAACTTCCTTTTATGTTCTTAAGCCAGCTCTTCTTGCCCTCTTCCACTAGCCATCAACAATTAGCTAACCTCTCTTGAATTATATGTATGTATGTTTTTGTTACTCAAAATGCTCTATCTTAAATAATGTTAGGATGAAACGCTTCTACTAAGGACTCCAAACTAACCTTAATAGCAAGTTTGTCGTCTAATCGGTCATCGATGGAATTAAAGGGAGAGGAAGTATATACCGGATGGGCCTATTCGACTGGTAGCGATTTTTATTCCGAGACTTGGTCTGTAGATATGCCTCCTTCTACAGCATTCGTAAAAACATATCTATGTGATCACGTTTTGTTTGGCGAGAACGGTGCCGTAGAGATAGGCATTTTGAACATACGATATCATCTTCCTGACGATAGTGACGGCCGAGTCAACCTCCCCGGCCTAGAATGGCCTGACTCTGTTAAGGCGTGGTTTAACTCAAATATCACCCATTTTACTTTTGCCATAAAGGTAAGACAATGTTACGCGCTAATGAGCTGTTCTGTGGGATATTGGAGCTAGTCAAGCAGAGATGTACTTCTCGCAGGTAGGCAGTGTTCCCAAGGTAAAATCGATTCGTGGAGTTGCTCTATATGATCCCAAGGATGGGACAATCCATCATATGCATCATGTTATGACTATGGAAGGTTGCGAGCCTAGGGACTCAACTCTAATTGAAAAAGATGCGATAACTTTTGCAATAAAATTAGGACACAGAACTGAGCATCTTAAGGTATTGCATACACCTGATTCAATAAATCCATTTGCAAAATACCGTGTTGATACGATAAAACTGGGGTTAATAGAGTTGCCAAAGCCACCTGAGATTAGAAACCAATAAACCAAATTGATAGGACCTAAGCGCTGACATTTATAATTCCCTATTTATTCATAATCGATAAATTTTATGTTTCTTACAAAATATGTACTTACTGTCTTCAAGAAAGAAATAACACTTGCATGGAACATAATGAGTCTTTTGGTTACTTCCAACAAATGGATGGAATATCGATCATCATTAGAATCCCTCAATGTCAGGGACCTTAACCGACTCAGGTATATTTCTTAAAATACTTGAGCCGCTATTCGATATATCTAGGAGCATGCCATCTGCTTTTGTGACGATATCATGTAATTTTGGTTCTGCAAATGACGTTACTTCACAATTGCATGATATTGATGGTGTCGAACAAGTTTTGATAGTCTCTGGTATCTACGATATAATTGTCAGGATAACTGTTCAAAATAAGGATGATCTAGATCGGCTCCTTCTGCGTGTTAGAAGGATGGACGAAATTCAAAGTACCCTGACTTTAATCATCACACAAAGTCAATAGACTGATACTTATGAATAGCAAGACTGTATTGAGTACATGGTCCTATTACCATTTGAGATATTAGCTATAGGTTTTAGGCTAGAATTTTAACAATAATCAACAGGATTGATAAAGTATGATCATCTCATAATTCTTATCGTCCTCGCTCAACTTCTCAAATTCATAACTCCTAGAGATATGCTGATCAGTATTTTGATGAAGCCAGGTATTGCTAGTCTGAATTGCAACTATGTCTTGGGATGGAAGGTACGGATAATGAAAGTGAAGCAAATCTTTTAAATTATTTTATGCTACTTTCAAGATATTGTCGGTCTGTAACGTTCACAAAGATTTCTTTGATGAAACGTGCAAGGATTGCAAAGCAGAATATGCAAATTTGAAAGGACATACTTCACCTAAAACTGACTCGGGAGAAAAAGTGACTGCATCAGGTCGAGTGAAAAAATACAAAGAATTTTCTGAAGAACGTGCAAGAAAACTTTATGAGCAACTATTGTTACAGTTCCTGAATCCACCCTACCGATTAAATGAAGTTGAAGCGGCACAAAGGGCTCGTTACATTATCAAGAAACAGTGTTTCATCCGAGGTGTTCCTATATGGGCCTGGTTGAAATAAATAAAAAAACTGAATGAGATGAGTTAAAAATCCAAGCTTATATGTACATGTACAGGTATCCAAATACCATTTCTAAGATATTTACATGCGCATAACAATTAACTGACCAAGAGTTACCATGTAACGAAAGGAATCTAGTGGATCACAATATATTTAATTTAGTTCTAGTCAGTCAGATCCAGCTATCACGCATGAGCCTTGATGAACTAATTATTGTCTCGCAGAGTGTAGTTTTCTATTTATTAATGGGATCCCTCTCTTTTGTAGGGGCAATTGTAATTCATGGTATATTGAAAAGCCGCAGAAACAAGAATAAATAATTAGGCTGGATATATGGAACTCGCGATTGTTGTCTTCACAATCATCTTATCATATACTAATTGATAAATAATAATCAATATAAATGAAAACTGTGGCTTCCTATTCCGAATCTGTTGACGAATCACTTGAAAGACTTCATAAGATGTTTCTAAAGCACAATGAACACGATGAAGGGGATCTTATTTTTTACAGAATTGATTACAGACTTGCTGAAATTCTTAAAGTGACAGCCGATGAAGCCCGTGCTTATCATCAAATTTATCACACTAAAAATCCTCGTACAGTGTCAAAAGCATATTGCAGTAATTGTAATCAAATAGTCACTTTTGTCCCAATCATATATACGGTAACAGAAAATGAAAGGTCACTCTTGAAAGCTGCAGAAATGAAAGGTCGAGTTATCCTTGGCGATTTAGAAAAGATAATGGAGGATCATAAGATACCTATGTTTGGATGTGCAGAATGTAAAAAACCTATCCCAGGGTGTGGAATTTTTTGAGTTGTTTTTATACTTACTTAAGGACATATTGCTTGTTCCAACATATATTCATGACAGGGATCAACGTAATACTATATTATTTGGTGTGAATCTAACAAGATGTTGACAACACGTGTTATCGATTTAACTCGTGAAATTGGTGTTGATACGAGAGTTTTTCCTGGCTCTCCTTCACCAGCAATGATTAGCTGGTCTAAAATGGATGTCCATGGTTATGATTCAGAGGTCGTATTCCTAAGTACGCATACGAGTACGCATATGGATGCGCCTTCTCATTTCATGACAAATGCCACTACCATAGACAAGATTGATGTTAGTAGATTCGTAAGTAATGCTGTTATTATAAGAACTAACAAGAAGGAACTAGATGAATTAATTACTGTTGATGATATTGTGGAATCAAACACGGACATAATGCCAGGTGATTCAATAATATTCTCTACGGGATGGGAGAGCGAAGTATGCAAGGAGTATTATTTCTCTGGCAATCCTGGATTATCACCAGAAGCTGCAGAATACCTCATCAAGAGAAGGATTAATGCTGTTGCAATAGATTCCCCTAGTATCGATAAAGGAATGGACCATAATTTTACTTGTCATAAAATGCTATTGTCACATGAAATATTGATCATAGAAAATTTATGCAATTTGGGGCAAGTGAACGATCTGAGGTTCAAGTTACTAATCGCACCTCTAAAGTTTTCCGGCGCGACAGGATCGCCTGTCAGGGCTATTGCAATAATCGGGCAAGGAGTATTTTAGAATGTAAATCACGGTACGTTGGTTGTTGACTTTGTTTAGGCGTTTCTTAGTCTGCTTAAAGAAAGGATATCATATTTCCCAACAACTTTAATACTTCCTAGAATATTGTTATTAGTAATATGCCAACTGCCTATGTCTTAATAAATTGCGATCTTGGATCTGAGGAAGAGATATTACAAGAAATAAGAAAATTACCCGAGGTTACTGAAGTGAGTGGTGTATATGGAGTCTATGACATCATTGTGAAGATAACATCGGACAGCATGGATAAGCTTCGAGAAACTATTACCTGGCATGTGAGAAGAATCGACAAAGTTAGATCAACGCTTACTATGATCGTAATTGAGGGTCAAGGCGGAAGGGACAAGAAATATCAAGCAATGTCATTTTAGTATCATATTTAGACTCTTAACGAAACTTTCTACTTCTGACTGATCATTGTAGAAGTGTGGAGAAGCTCTGACCACTTTTTTCTTTCCTGCACCCTCAATGTCCCTTTCTGCCACGATAATGCCGTAATCCTCCAACTTCGATACTATCGTCTTTGCGTCAGATGACTTCGCTCCAAATGGTAGTATCGATGTTCTCAATCTCTCGTCTTGAGGTCCATAGATGGACACATCCTCCATTTTTTCTAGAGATCCTCTCAATTCGTCCGCTATCTTCATGTTCATTTTTCGGATGCTATCAATACCTATACGTAAGATGTATCGCAATGAGGATTCTAGACCAGCGAGTCCTACATAGTTTCTAAATCCTGTTTGAAATCTTTGAGGAAATTCGACTGAGGCTAAATTCCTATGATCGGTAAGAATAGCTGATTCTCCACCTACATATTGGGGTGTCAGTCCTTCCGAAGATTTCTTACTACAGTAGAGAATTCCGATACCTGTTGGCCCACAAATCCATTTGAAACTCGGAAATGCCATAAAATCACATCCTATTCTCTTTACATCTACTCTGATTGACCCAACGGTTTGAGCCGCATCTATGCAGTACAGTACGTTATTGTCTCTAGCAATTTTACCTATTTCTTCAACAGGCATAATAGCTCCGTTATTATAAAGTGCGTGACTTAGAGTAATTAGTTTTGCATTCTTATTTCTAGCAATTCTCTCTATTTCATCCGTATCAAAAAATCCGTCAACATCTATCTTGATTTCCTTGATTTCCACTCCAAATTTCTCCGACACTTTTAGCCATGGGAAATAGTTTGCATAATGTTCATGAGGTCCTCCCCGTACGATGATAAGATCAGACTCTTTCCAGGGGATCCCTGTCGATATTTGGTTTATCCCTTCAGTGGTACTTTGAGTGAATATAACTTCCTCAGGATCGCAGTTTATCAGATGACTCACTCTATCTCTGACCTCTTTCATCAATGATGTGATATACTCCTGTACTGAAGTTGAATCAGGACCCTCTTCAGAGTATCTTAAAAGGAAATCCGTCATTGCCTTAATAGTGGATATTGGGATCGGAGCAAAGGAGCCGTTATTCATGTATATTTTTTTTTTAACTACAGGAAAATCTTTGCGGATGAGTTCCAAATCTAGATCATAACTCATTATAACCACCTTTCATTCTAATATTATAAAAGTGAATATGATCTATGATTCTCTTCTAGACCCGAAGGGACTCAATACAATTATTTACAATGATCCTTACGCGAAATTATGTCTCGTCTCAACGATCATCTTAGAGCTACAGGAGGAACGACGGAAAAAAGCTGTGTATATTGATCTTGATACTGTATTCACTGCGTATGTCAAAGCAGGGTTAATTCCACCACTCACGATAAAAAAAATGGAACCTTCCATTTACGCATCAGATATTCTGCGGATTTATATTCCTGATGAGATGATTGAGCTATCCATTTTAGACTCGATCAAATACATCGATGATGCCTCAATAGTCATTTTTGATTCCATAACCTCATTCTACAGCTTATTTTACAACGAATTAGAGTCCGATACAAGTGTTACTCGAGAGATGGGACGTATCAACCAACTTCTTTTGATATTGTTAATGTTACTGTTGAAGAACACATCATTTTCAAAAATACCTCTTCTCCTAACTAGTATGATTCGTTATAAAAGAAAAGGGGAATGGATAGGAACACCCACCGGAAACAGGTTTCTTAAATCAAGAAGCAGTGTAAATCTTTACGTCGAGATGGAGAATGAGCGGGATCTGTCAATTAATGTGCTCTCTCATCCAACCATCACCCCGCAAAAAATTATTTTTCGCGACAAAGGCATTAGAATAACTCGAGTTGGTTAAGTTTTGATCTTTACTAGGTTAAAACCAAGTATTAGTGCTATAGAGATAACTACAAATCCGCTTGTTACAAATGCCCATTGATTCTTTACAGATGTTGCTTTTCCCACCAAGTACAAAAGATATGCACCAAACATTCCCATGAATAGGATCATCACGGTCACTATCGTTTCTCCAATAGTTTGAATAGATCGACTAGGAACAACGAATGCCTTAGTCCTGGATCCTTCTATAATTGAGTTTACTAGACCTGAAGCGAATGCAAAGAATATGACCAAATATACTATAGCAGCGATAGTAATGTACTTTGACTTGGAGTAAAGCATCACAATTAAGTTCATCAGATCGATTGATAATTAAGTTTATCGCCTATTTAGATTAGCATTAACATTCGAGGCGTTCATGTCTTGTAGTTTGAAGGCAGTAGCAAGGATATACTCTTGTCAAGAGAAGCATATCGCAATTTTGTTTGTTCCGCGAGGTCTGTGGCTACGAAAAATTCGTACACGAAGACTCTTCAGAGTAAGTTCGTCCGTTGGGGATTAGGTTCGCGCATTTGTCATTCAGACCTGCAACTAATATCGGGCACAGTACCAACAAGAGAGGGGGGAGATAGGCAGAACAGATGAGATACTCATTTCCCCTTATCATATTTCGCAGACTAATTTTCATAAAGTTTATCCACATATCTCAAAATCTTATGGAATTGCTGAAATGTCAGAAGAAGACTACAATATTCTACATGAAAGAAGAAGGAAGTGATTCGAGGACAAGCAACAACGGCTTTCAAAGAAAAACAAAGGAAAGAAAGCGAGATGAGTTCAAACGCAAAAGAGAGGTTAGCTAAATTTGCGCCTTAATTTAGTTTAATTTACGGTCATCATATAAAATGAACGATGAACTAGTGGGTTATATTCATTTTACCAATAGGGAGTGATATATGATGACAACCAATCTAGCACTTAGCTTTATTATCCATGCGTCAAAAGAGATTATAGAGTTTGATAAAGTAGGTTACAAAGATTGAGGCTAGGAATAAAGAAGATAATCGTAGTGGTTATGGGTATGGCGTTGATTTTATTGGCGGGACTTTACATAAGTCAATACTTTCCTAGTCATTAAGTAGTTTCACCAGCTGAGTGATTAAGCTGAAATAATTTATTACTTTTGCAGTAAAGGTTCTTTCGTTATGATATTTTTGATGAATTCCTTAAGCTCAACGAGAGTTTGCTCAAAATATGGAATGACGTCCAAAGAAGCCTCTGGCGAAAGTAATGAGCCACTCAATGAATAATTAAGTCCTCTATCTTCCAATACCAGTTGCCTAGCAGATTTGCGTCTTGTAGTTCCTTTGCCAATTCTACTCCTTTACTCTCAGCTGACAGCCCGCTAATTACCGTAGGTATTTCTATTCTATTTTTGCGAATGCCAGTTAGTTGAAACTTATCAATTATTCTAAATAGTAGAGAATCAACCGTTCCAATTATTTGTGAAATCAACGAGTCTATTTCCATCTCCGCACTTATACGTGCATCTTTTGATAAGAGATCCCCTTGGTGCAACTTAATTTTTTTATATTTTTCAAATGTTCTTCACATGCAAACAGTTTGAAGATTATTCTATCTGACTCTAGAAAAGGTTAGATCAGGAGTAGTCATCAGCTGAACCTAAAGCACATTCACTACTTATGGCTTTTATATCAAATATGTTGCAATTGCATCATTCAATTCTGTAACTAATATCAGAAAAGGTACTTCTAGAGAGTGAGGACTAGAAGATGAAAATAAATAATACGAATTATAAATTCTAAATGCACGCACTCGCAAAACATAGGGGGAGTTGAGGAGGAGAATTCTTCCTCTCTTTCTTATGCTACGTTATCTTCAGTGTCAGTTACGTTCTAGTTATGCGAATATGTCAGGGAGGATCATCTTTTCAGACAAATTAGGAGAAGATGGTGCTGTTGTGGTGACATTGGGTTGACTTGTTGCACCGAGACTAGATGTCACAATAAACGTATTTGAAACCGAATTAGATCCTTGGGTTGCTACTACTGGAGCAAACCCGACAGACGATGATAAAGGTACGGTAAAGTTAACAAAAAATTCTCCATTGTTGCTAGTTGTGACTGTGGTTATATCAGTGTCATTAAATGTAAGGACGACAGTTGAGCTAGGCCCGTAATATTTACCGAAGCGCCAACAGGCCCAGAGGTCGAGTTAAGTGTAATGG
>JBAWET010000042.1:0-2976 GCA_049591355.1 Nitrososphaeraceae archaeon | reverse complement strand
TGATGTATGATCCCTCCGTCTCACCACCTACTCTCCATTTTTATAAATCCAAATTAATTATCAAAGTAAACTTAATTTCAACCTCAAAGCTTGCTAGAAGTACCCAGGTTTAAAACTGCACTACAATATCGTGATAGATTTACTTTTGGTCATGAAAAACTTGATAGAACATTAGATTTACATGCTGATGATATCATTGCGATATTTGGTGAAAGCAGATACTCAAATGCTCTAGTAACCAGACTTGTTGTTCGTTCATTGCTACCACGTAATCATGGTGGTGTTGGTGCGGAAAACGTGATAGTGATAGATGCTGATAATTCAGTAAGTCCATATCTTTATGTTAACATCGCAAGAGAATATGGAATGCATCATAGAAACGTATTACATAAGGTTCTGGTTAGCAGACAGTTCACGATCTATCAACTTGCTCATACCATAATATACGATTTGGCAAAAAGAATACAACTTCACAAATCAAAAATAATAGTCATTTCAGGATTGTTGGACCAATTCTATCAAGATCCGTACGTTAATATTGCTGAGACGGAAAGTTTAGTATCACAAATAGTAACATCATTAAATAAAATTAAGGGTATATTTATAATTTTGACGTCACGTTTTACAGGTAACGAAATAAAATTTCCTGCACTGTCTAGAATTGAAATTCGTGCTAAAAAAGAATTTGACATGACCAAACTTAATCTATCAATTTACAATAGAAGTAAACTGAAAAAGGTTTCCATGATGGAAGCTGAGCTCACGAAAGACTAAGGTTTGCGAGCTACTAATATATAATAAATGCAAGGTTCTCCAGAATACTATGAATGCAGTCGTTGATTTAAAGAATTCACAACTTCGCACTAGAATTTTTTCTGTGATACAAAGGAAACAAAATGGTAAGTGTCATCGGTGCAAAATAAATATTACGCTATCAGATACTGTGGTTAGTAACGGCAATGGAAGGGGCTATTATCACAAATCTTGTGCTGAGAAGTTGCATATCTTATAAAGAAGATCCAATAGAATACACAATTAGAATGACAACGACTGAGGAAGGCTTCAATGACAGATGTAGAGAGGCTTGAATAACCTTGAATAACCTCAAGGATGGAGATTTGAAACATGAATTACAGACTCCAGGTACTGAATTAGTTTCATATGAAGTTTCAAGAGAATACTGATTTGTACATGTGCACTCCTGAAGGGGAGCCTAAAACATAACACGGGCCTTAAATAGTCCATGGATTTTATTCTGCCGCTTTACGCTGCTTTAATACAAATGCCTGTACTAGTTGAATATGTGAAACCAAACATACGAAGTAGATAGCGAATCTGCTATTTGCATTATGTGCGACACCAGATTGAATACTCAAATAGAATATAAAATACACGATTACTTCAAGTTTAGAAAGTTCAATGCTGAGTTAACGAGGTTAAATATCAATGTCTGATATGATTAACAGTAAAAGCAATATCAGAATTGGGATCCCTTGGTTTGAACACCCACAATCTAAGTGAATTTAATGATTCATACGAAGTTGGAAATCTAGTGGAAAATATTAAGCAGATGTTATTCCAGGA
The DNA here is from genome assembly GCA_049591355.1 of Nitrososphaeraceae archaeon. Lineage (GTDB taxonomy): Archaea > Thermoproteota > Nitrososphaeria > Nitrososphaerales > Nitrososphaeraceae > TA-21. The sequence continues at coordinate 1,392 of JBAWET010000042.1, read as the reverse complement.
CTACAAATCAATGCCTGTATTCACAGATTGATATTATTACTAGGTCGCATGCATGGCAATAATATTGTTGACAAGGACGTTAAGCGAGAATTACAGACGCCAGGGACAGAATTAGTTTCGTATGAAGTCTCTTCGCAGATAATCCAATTTGTCAGCGTCTAATTGACTCGATATGATAAATCTCGCAACAGAATCAGCTTCGGGGGATTTATCAAAAACGTTTAGAACATCCGATTCCGGCCAATCGTAAACAACTTTTTGATTATTGTGACTGCGCGAACAACATTCCTTGTTACTTAAATGTTTTATATGATGTTAAATAGTTCAGAATGTGCGCTTCGGTTTACAACATCCTAGTTTCAGTTTTGACTATAAAGATGATGATACTTCTCAAATCTCTTGTTACATCAGCAGAAGAGAAAGGTTTCGATTCGTTCTGGGTCATGGATCATTTCCATCAACTTAAGATGATAGGATAGCGTCGTATAGCATACGAGCAACTGGCAACTTTTAGTTCTCAGGAATCAAATCGAATAAAATCTCATAAGCAATTTTATGTTGATAGAATATTGTCGTATTATGGAATTTTAGTTAAGGCGTATGAAGAACTAAATAGCCGGGTTACAAGTTATTTGGAAATGCCTGATGATAGGACAGCTGACATCTTAAAGAATACAGCAGAATCTTTCATTAATCAGTTAAATTCTTTTTACTATGTTGCTGAAGGAGATTTAGCGTTTCTATATTTATATTTGCTGCAGACATGAAGCATACTCTAATGTTTGAGTCTAACTCTACTATTTTTTGAGATAAATCGAATCCAATCTAGAGCATTTATTGGGATCTTTAACGGGGATTTTAAAATTGCCGATGACTAATCCTGGGTTAAACGGTGAATCTATCAAAAACTGCAGTAGTGCTGTCAGTCACGAATGAAATAAGTGGTTATACATTTAATGCTAGTGAAACTCATAAACCGTTTAGATTGAGTGAATGGTGGAGTTGATAGAAAATGATAATTATTGCTAATCAAGATCAAGAGTCGAATCACGCCAAGAATCAAAAGCAAGATCTAACCTTATCGAATTTAATATCAAACTTTCCTTTCAAAGAAATACGTCCCAAACAATGTGAAGTATTGCAGCAGATTGTTGAGGCCATCAATACGGGATACAAATACATAGTGGTAGAAGCTCCGACAGGCTTTGGTAAAAGTCCAGTCGCTCCCTCGCATATTAGACTCGGCATTTAGCCGGTTCATATGAGAGAATAAATTGCCTGTTTGGTTCAGAGAAGGTATCATCTGATCTCTGATAAGTCCGGACTTAAGAGTATAGAAGGTAGAATAGATGCAAATGAAAAAAATGCTTCCTGACAAGGGAGTAGAAGTTG
>JBAWET010000041.1:0-4994 GCA_049591355.1 Nitrososphaeraceae archaeon | reverse complement strand
GCTTTTATGGTTCGTATCAATTTGAATTTGACTATACTTTTAAATATAAAAAGATTTGTTACTTTTGATGTGTCTTCTGCATCACCGCAAAGTCATCCTGTTGCAGAGCAAATATCGTTTAATGCCTGGAAAACTATTCTGATTTTAACTGGTACTATCATTTTGTTTGTCTACCTTAATACTGGGATGGGACCCGCAATTCCGAGTGTAGCCGAACACTTTGATGTTTCTGATACTTATGCGTCTTGGGTGATGACTGCGTACATGATATGTGGAGCTGTCATGACGGTGATAATGGGACGGTTAGCTGACGTTGTTGGAGCCAAGAAAATGCTAATGGTTATGATGATATGCTTTTCAGTTGGGACTGTCCTGGCACCTTTTTCTCCTAACTTTGCAACTCTACTTGGGCTCAGGGTACTTGAGGGAATAGCAATAGCTAGTACCCCGATATCAACTAAATTAATTAGAGACGGTGTTCCAAAAACCAAGTTCCCTATTGGTTTGAGTATATATCTCGCGGGATATTCCTTCGGCTTGGCGTTAGGAGCTGTAATGGGACCAGTAGTAGTTGCTGATGCAGGATGGCAGGGGAACTTTTATTTCTGTGCTCCTATTGCAGTAATTTTGACATTCGTATGTTGGAGATTCGTTCATTCAGATGAAAGTAAAAAGATTTATGAGCATGATCACGTTGACAAAGTAACTCGACCCGAAGCCCCCAAGGCTAAGAAGCAACGTATGGACTTTATGGGTATTGCAACGCTGACTGTGACAATTGTCAGTTTTCTTTTAGCAATAACATTTATCGGATCAATTGCCACCAATTTGGCTGCATTTGTAGTGCCTCTTATCATTGGAATTATATTTCTTGTACTTTTCTTGATAGTGGAAAAACGAGTAAAACCCCCCTTGGTCAACTTGAAGTTAGAGTTTAATGCAACGATTCTTACTGGAAACATCATAATGTTGATGTATGGTATTTTAGAATATATCGTTATTACAGGCACACCTCAGTTAGGAGCTTCGCCTCCGCCATCTGGATTAGGATTAGACCCGGTTCATACTGGATTTTTACAGTTGGCTTTCGGCCTATCATGCATGATCTTTGGACCGATAATCGGGATAATGGTGGCAAAAAGAAAAGGATATAATTTGAAGTTGTTAGTACCTGGTATAGTAGTTAGTGCCATTTCATTTTTGATTCTTTTGTTTTTCCACTCCGGAGCACCAGGTATTAATACTGGCCTCTTTATTTTTGGTATAGCTAGTGCGATGATACCAAACACGGTCATTGTCACCATCATTGGACTTACACCTGTGCAATATACTGGCATCTCTTCAGCTTCTACTAATATGCTTAGAATTATAGGAGGTGCGATAGGTCCTGTGATAACAACTGTAATTGTAACATCAACTACAATTCCTATTGCCGTTGATAATGTAACGAAAGACTACCCAGATCCTAATACTTGGAATATTCTTTTTGCAATGGGGGCTGCGATGGCACTTGCAAGTGTGGTTCTAGCATTCATAATGAAGCGCCTTGCAACTAAGATGAAGCCTATAACACCCGAGGAATTAGCCTGAAAGAACAATATTTTTTTCCTCACTGAACGCACTAGCCAGCTCAACTACAATAATCATACTCTTACCTATACTAAAGAGTCCTCCTAGGTTTTGGATAGTGCATGAGTGTGAGGCATTAGAGAAGTCCTCAAGCATCGTTTCTATCAGTCGTTGAACTTAAATATTGCAATTAGTGAGAAAGATGGTGCAGAAATTAGGAGAATCTCCCCCTTGGCTACGGATGTTGCGTATTGTCTTAGGGTCAATTTGTGTGATACTTTCTTTATTCATAATTATTTACATTGGACCTGCTGTTTTCGCTATCATTGTAATTACTTCTGTGGTGTTGCTTGCAATTGGAATCGAACGAGTAGCTACTGGAATAGTACATCCATTATCTAGGTCCTTACGCTTCGTTAATATTGGACTTGGATTGTTAATAATTGGATTTTCGATATTTCTGATGCAATTTCCAATATTTACCTTTGGAGTGTTGATTTTGCTTGGTGCTATAGCATTATTCCTCAGTGGTGTTTCAAGGATAGTTCATGGTATCAGGAGTAATGCTTCACGTAGCTTCAGGGGACTGGGTATAGGCGTAGGAGCCATAAGCATCGCATTTGCTGTTATAGTAATGGTACATCCTGTAAGTGTTGGATTACCGTTGTTAGCTATTATAATCTCTATTGCATTTCTGATAATCGGAATCGAAATGATAGTAACTGGAATAACTGGGAGATCTAAGGACAGAATAATTAGCTAACTTAATCTATCTGAAAATATACCTCTTTATATAACAATGCAATGACAGACATACTAATGCAGAATAGTTTTCCAATTTCCTTTCATATCTATCTAAAAGTTTTCTGAGCATGTTATGCCAGGAGTTCGTTCTATTTCATTGCCAATATAATCATAGCCTCTGAGTTTTCCATCTGTTACTAGAAATTCCCCTTCAATATTTTTATTCGTATTATATTATTTATCATATTCCAAATTCCCGTTCCTTTTATAGGATTTCCTTTTTTCATTTTTTGCAGATTGTATTTGATGTTGTCGTCTGTAGCCTGCTTTAGCTCTAGTTGGAGCTATTATTTCACCAGCCTGCCAAGATCTTCAGGCATTTCAGGATATGAAAGTGACAGTTACAGATGCGTTTCGTGAATACGATAAAGTTGCCCTCAGGTGGAATTTGAGTGCCGCGTTTAATAAGGAGTTTCTTGACGTCGAGCTTAGCAATAAGGATGTGACCAAAGGGGTTGAAATTATTCAGATTGTTAGAGAAAAATTTCTGACGCATGGAGTGGAAATATTGCATTTCGAATCGGGTAAGATTAAAGAAGCATGGACCGTATTCGATGTCATGACACCTGCACATAAGCTCACAAAATAATAAATTCATATTTCTAACAAATCTCTCTTCGATCGTTAGAGGATCACGAGGTAAGGGTACTGTCATCCTTCACATGTTTTTCTAGAGAATGTGATTATTAAACCTAGAAAAGTAGAATATTGCATAGATTCCCAATTCAAGTAAAATAAAATGTAATGGACTATGACTATTGGATTCCACAGAAAAGGAACCTCATATAAAATCTAGGAAACAATATCAATTACTTTGCTATTAACTGCTAGTAACATTAATTTTATAGTCAATACTCGAAGTCAAATATTTGGTCTCGAATAAACTGATTCCAACGATGCATGGCCCAAGTCATGGAAAAGTATAATTCTATAGTCGTTATGGTGGTCCCTTTCGTTCAAAGAATCTGATTGTTCCAAATTTCAGAAGTCTACTTTTTAATATAAGGTCTTAAAACGTTGAAATGAGCGTATTTTCCTGAATAAAAAATCTAGTTACCAATAATATTACTAAGTAATGAGCAAACGGACTGACATCGTACCCAGTTCCGGTATGAGTTACAAAAAATTTGTGTTTGGGAAGCAAAGACAAAAAAAAGATTAATGGAGGAAAGGTTACTGCCCAAATGGCGGAGCTAGCCAATAAGCTGCTACAGAGTTAGACCAAGCAGGTTTCGGGTCCTTATCGTCACTTGGTTCTACTGTTACCACTATATCAGTATATGTAAATGCGTTAACCATGTTTTCGCTAAACTTCAAATTTCCAGAGCTATCAATTTGGCCCAAGCTCAATGGATATCCGGATGCGTAGTAGTTTCCATCAACCAACCAGACCTCATATGTCTTTCCAGAAGGCGCGATAAAATCTGTTGCAACATTAATCTGCGACTTGTGACCATCTGTTGTTACATCGACAAGACCAAAGATTTGTCCACCGTAACCAACTAATGCACCTGTTTGAGTATAATCCACCGCATTTGCGATCTTCATTCCTCCGCCCGTCGAAATCAGAATCACCGCACCAATAATACTTAGAACAATAACGCTCGTGCCCTTTTTCATATTCAGGATAGCCTTTATCCGCATATATAAAGTTATATTACTACATCGGTCAGCTGTGAAGGAAATGAATTTCCTTTATTTTCCATTTTTAGTGCGAAGTATGAGTAAAACATTTATAATTGTGTCAATTAAATTTCGAATAGAGAATATATGGATAACAAAATGAAAATGTTTTATGTAGCCGTGGGTGTGCTTGCAAGTGTATCGCTTTTTGTATTTCCCTCCACAAATATGGTTGCATATTCACAAGGTGGCAACCAAACTTCTCTAGGGGTAAAAGATCAGGCGCAGGAAAAACTATTCAAATTGACTGAAAAGTTTAATCAGATAGTGAAAGATTCCGGGTTGAATCTTACGTTGCCACGCGATGGACTTGCAGCCAAGTTAAAAGTTCTAGCAGACAACGATGCATTCAAGTCGTTATCAGAAAAGTTTAAGGCTGCGGTAGCAGAGCTCAGAGGGAACGCAACAATTAACATTGGTGAGCTAAAGCAGGGTGCTAATCTTACAGGGTTAGTCCAAAAGATTCAAGAATTAAGAAATCAATAGAGGGAAAGAAAACCCTTTTTTCTTACGTCCAGATTTTAGATTTCTTGCATTATCATCAATTGTTTGTTAGTTATATCATTAAGACCTGATTCCGATAGTTGGTTGCTATAAAGATACCATGCGCTAATGCAGGTAAGGCAGGTCCATTCAAATCTGAGTTACTGGTGTGCCATCTTCCCATGTGCTAAAAGCAGGAAAATAATTATTCCCAGTGGGATATACAAGAGAAAAGAAATTACAAGATATGGTTCACCAGATGCATATAACATGATTCGGTTGTTGCTTGCGATTCCAATTTGGTAGATAAGAATTAGCACAAGTACGGGAATCGTAAGCGCCCATACCATTAGATTGAAGTATCTGCCAAAGTTTTGTAGTCCCTTAAGTGACATCCTAAGCCCGAGAACTACCAGCGCAATAGCTAAAAAGAATACACTTAGGGCAGTATATGC
>JBAWET010000040.1:0-1536 GCA_049591355.1 Nitrososphaeraceae archaeon | reverse complement strand
TGATTTTCCTGAAACTACTGTAGTTTGGGAATTAGAAGAGATTGGGCATAACAAAACAAAAGTAGAACTAACCCATTTAGGCTTCACGGGAAAAGAGAAAGGATTGACATCCATTGAAAGCCACAATGAGGGTTGGACAGATTTAATGAGTAAGCTAGCAAAATATTGCACAGTAGAATAAACAAATCAACTCTATCCCTGCTGTTCCATCATTATCCATTTATACTTTAAAGTAGACTAACAGATGATGTCGTCTGACCAATATTAATCACCAGAATGCAATCAAGAACATCCACGACATGTAAATCTAGAATCATGTTCTGTACCAGATCGCTGCCATTGTACCTGTCATGAGCCAGCAAGACTAAATGTAGACTTAGATGAGACACCAGATCCAAATTTTTGATAGTAATATAAGTTGGACTAGATCTGCAAAATAGGTTTGAACCGTAAGACTATCTACCTAGCATCTAGACAGCCTAATGTTTCTATTTGAATGTAAAAACTTTGTAAATCTTTCCCGTATCGGGAGCAACATATTTCCAATCATCACCGAGATTTGATACAAGTTCGAATCGTTCCTGTGTATTGGGATGTAATAACTTATAGACATTCTCCCCTACAGATATTTTGTTAGGACCAGTTATGGAAGTTATCTTTGCTGTTACGTTCATCGTATACCCAAGTATGTCGATTTGTGAGCTCCTGTCGTATCCATATTGAACAACTACATTTTCCCCTTCGTCTATACCAATTTTTAACTTCAAGGCAGGGTAATCATATTTACTTAATATTGGATTAAGTCCAGTAGTTACAACAGTAATCATTGATTCTGCACAACGAACTGCCTTATCACATGTAAGATATTTGTTAAAACCGGAAGGAAAGAATGCTATGACTGCGTCGCCCACGTACTTCAGTACAAATCCGTCATAACTTTCCACCACAGAGGACATCTCATGTGAAAAAGCCCTGATAATTGTTACCAGTTTATCCGCCGGCAGTGTCATGCTCATTTTAGTAGAACCAACTAGGTCTACAAACATAATAACTAGTGATATCTTGGAACTTACGTGTTTACGAAGAAAATCCTGACCACGCTTTATCGAGGTATTATACTGGTAGCGTTCTTTCAACGCATCCCAAAACCTATCTTGCCTCTGTGTAGAGAGAGTGTCTAAATCGAGAATATTTTTTTCTTCTAAATTCCCAGAAGCAGAATCATTATCTTCTATCATCCTCTTAATGATAACTTCGCTTGTCTTGTCCGGATTCTTCTTCTTGTCCTCATCCTTCTTCCTTTTCTGAATGACATCATGCTCTTCTCTGGCTAATTTATCAACTGGTTCTCCCGTCGGCAGTGGCGCATTCTTATCCACTTTATACTTGAACAACTCGTCCCAATCCATCCAGAATTACATTTCTACCTACAAAAGTTATTTTGGATTTGGGCACATCAAATCTATAATCATGCTCTCCAAATATCACTATTTTATCGTCAGTTTCCTTCATCACATGTCCTACATGATCTTCATT
>JBAWET010000039.1:0-4108 GCA_049591355.1 Nitrososphaeraceae archaeon | reverse complement strand
ATAGAAATAGTGATATCACATTCTCTGATCGCAGCCGTAAAGATGAGGAAGTATTGTTGCTAGTATCTGACTATGTAAACTTGGTGCGAGATCTAATACGGACGGCCAAAGAAAATGGAGTTAAGGAAGATATCATAAATGAGGTATTAAATCGACAAACAGATTATCACGGTCAACTATTGAGGCCGAGACAATACAAAGAAATTGTTGAAGGTAGATTTGACATTGCCGAAATCATAAGAGTCGAAAGAAATAATGATGAAAACACAATCTCAGATAAGACCTTTGATTTCTCTACTGGAACCATTGAACAGCTTCTTAAAAATGGGTATGATGATACTATGGATTTAATCAATGATTGGAAGATTAAGAATAATAGTGCAATTGAATCAGGCCCTCAGAAATAAAACTGCATACAACACTTCCAACAATATCGTTAAAGTAGTGGTTTTATGTGAATGAACAGTTTCGCTTTATGTGCAGTACTATCACCATGGGAGCTTAACTAGTCATGTCGTTAAGTAACAAATCACAACCACTCTTATTTCATTACATAATTGGCGAAACTAAAAGGAACAGAAAGACCACTCAAATTCGATTACCATTTCTTTGATGCTTACAGGATGAACTAGAGACGTTGAACTCCTGCGTATTCCAATATTATGTGGGTGATAAAGTCTACAATCATAGGACGAGGATTTGCGTACAACCCTCATAACGAAATAATAAATACCTACGATGTAATTGATCTTCAGTTCCAGTATATGTGTCTAGGTTGAGTTATTTGAGATATTTTATCACAAACCCCATTCCATTTATCAACCACTTTGGCTTGATTTAGGATATTATTTGGAGATGAAGTCTCAGTAGGAATTGGAATATACGAAAATACATATAGATTCTACTAAAGCCATTGCGGAGGAATAAGTAGGCGCAAAAGCCTAATTGCTTGTTCCAGTGGGGATGTTGTTGTGGTGGGCATGGCTCCTATTACCTCTGGATTTCGTGATATTGAGTCTTTTTCACTACACTCTGAGGCATAAATTATTAGTTTGTCAGCCTTAACATTATGTAAACTGTATCACATTACTAGAAGCGAGGTACTTCTATGATAAATCTTTCTCAATTAAGGTCCCCCCCAAAGAACTGAATAAAAACCAGAGTGACTGGATCCCGTGTTCTACACCAGGGTATTGTATGAAACGAGTTATTGAGTCCTTCTTGCCGACTGCTTTATATAAGCCTTGCAATGACATTGAATGCAAGAAATGGTAGTCAGTAAGAAAACTCCTAGCTGGGTCAGATTAGCGCAGATAGGTTTGGGTGCAATCATAATAATATTATCAATATACGCTCTTGCTTTTCCAAAAACGGCGTTTATTTCAATTGTTTACATCCTCTCAATAGTATTATTCTTTGTCGGAATTGAGCAAATTATAGTTGGCATCTTCGTCCGCAGTAAATCTCGTTGGTCAAGTATTGGGTTGGGGATACTGATTCTAATCTTTGCTGGAATAGCAATTGCATACCCCACGGGTACTGCTTATTTGGTGATTGTGTTTATCGGAGTAGCCCTCCTATTCAGCGGGATTGCAAGATTGGCAGAAGGTTTTGCCCATCACGCATCTGCTGGGTTGAGAGCATTGCGCATAGGTACAGGCATATTGGCAATAGTTCTTTCCATTCTAGTAATGGTATCTCCAGCGTTTGGTGCAGGTTTCGCAGGTGTGATAATCGCGATAGGCCTTCTGATAACTGGAATATACGTGATAGCTGCAGGAATCGAAGGAAAGAGACTAAAACTCCCAAGCCCCTCTGACGTAATGGAATAAGACTCCAAAGCATTCACTCAATGAATGCCTGTGTTGGACGAGTACGAACTGCCTTGTGATAAGAATGGTAGTTCTTCCTCGTACTTTATTAGAATATTCGGGAACCCTAGCCTGGCTGATCTTTTCAATACCAATTACCAGTGCATGGTACATAAGATGAATATCCCGATATGAGTCCATTGATGGCATCGACTTCTTTAGAATGACTTTCTATGGACTAATTTCGAAACTATTCTGTGCAAAATATAGGACGTTTGACCAGATGAACGATAGGTGCCAGAGGCAGAAGTTTGGTGCTGGACTACAATCAGCTAATAGTCTAAGGATTATATCGTTTGTGTGATTACTGCGCAATTGTAGATGAGGAAAACCTACCGAAGGCAGAAACCGGGAATTGAATTCGGAAATATAATTCTCTAAATGAAACATCTTTTGACATATAAGTTAATAATCGGGTATGAACATAGAGATCATTCAGAAAGATGGACAATAAACAATTCCTAATGTATAACATCGTGATGATCGCTATATCATTTGGAATTAGTATCACACTCTCTCTTTTTCTACCCTTTTATCTTTCTTTGCCTCTAATCATTGTAATATTTATCCTTATCAATTTCTATATGCGAAATAGAATGATGAAGAAGATGGGTGGGGGCGCGGGTATGTTTGGATCGTTGTCTTCTCCATTTTCGGATAACTCAATTAACTATTTCTGTATGAGCTGCGGAACTAAACACAAGGAAGCAGCATGCCCCAAATGTGGTTCTAAGATGAAACGGGTGGGATGATATTAACCAAATTATTGGCATAAATTACCTAAAAAAGGATGGTTAAGTGATTCAAAACAGATGTTTTATAATCGAATCATTAGTTCCCAGCACTGATAATGGGAAATTCCAAAGTAAGGTATTACTGGCATAGCTCCCTTCTAAAATGGGCGACGTATTAAGAGATAAGAACAGGTAAAATGTTTGCAAGTGATGCCAAGAACGAGATACAAATGCTATCGTAACCGACGACTATTGGGCATATGATCTACACGTTCTATTATCAAGAAAAAGCGAGACAAGCTAACATAAGCATTTGGTTTTGTTACCATATGAATTAGCCCTTAAAGTAGCTACTCTGTTGAGTACATTTTTTATGCACTGACGAACTCAAAGCGTAATTATAGGCCATATTGTCATCCCTTCGACCTTCACTCTTAGAGCATTAAGTTGTAGAGAAAGTCGAGTAACACCTCAAATGTCAATGACTCACATTAAAAAGGTATAAATGAGCTCGTCACCTAGCAGGGATATGAGACAAGAACATGTAACTCTACAAAATGTGGATATTTCACGACTGTATGAACAAATCAAAAAATATATGCAAGGGCTCAAGTTGGACATAATTCATGAAGATAAACTTGAAAATTTCTGGGATATAAAGGCACATAAAGGATCCAAAGGTAGTGTTATCATTGGGAATGTAAGAGATGTTGAGGTAATGATAAGCGGCAAAGAAGGAAACTATGATTTGGTTTTGCGAACTGGTGCTTGGGGTAAAGACATAGTTGTTCCAGCAGTTATAGCTGGTGTTCTGACTGCCGGGACTGGTGCTGTTATTATAGGTGCAGCGTCAGCTTACAGAGCACATGCATTTGAGAAAAATTTCTGGAACTTTATTAAAAAGACATTGTCTGAAATCGGAGATGCAAGTGCGTATGTATCTGAGCCAGTAATAATAACCCAATAGACAGGCAAGAATCAACGTTTCGTAACGGGTAGGACTAGTCTGCGACTAAGAAATCAATATTAGCGGCAGAAGTCGCTACTTAGGCTGGGGATATTACGGAATGCTGTCCCCTCTATTTTTTAATCATCATAGCAAGCGGACGAACATTGTCCTAATTTCGTAATAGCATTTAAGGATTCCTTATTGTTCCCTGACACTAGTACCTCATACTTATTGAATTTCTATCAAGCACAAATTTGCAATTGCATCCACTGTTTACAGTAATTAAGTATATTAACTGAAAGATATGGCAGGGTGTTTTGCCAAACGAGATCTTTGGATTGAAGTGACAAAATATCAGCGTTAAACTTGTTAGTTGTCCCAAAAAATCTTCTTTTCAATAAGGTGAACAAGCACGCGATTACCAGGTTGATGTATGATAAGAAGGTTCCTGATTTTGGGTACTAGTAACTAAAGCTTCATAATACTATTAAAACAAAAGTTACTTTTGAATTAAACTATAGAAGAACAACTTATTTATCTAGTTAGCTTAATTC
>JBAWET010000038.1:0-2663 GCA_049591355.1 Nitrososphaeraceae archaeon | reverse complement strand
TCGCCAACTAATTTCTCATGAGATATCTGACCTGATCCAAAATCATTCAGTAGTGATTCTACATATTCTTTGCGTGTTTGAATTACCTTAAGGTTGTAACTACCATCAATCGGTGTGCTAATGCCATTATCTTTCATTTGTATTCCTATACCACCATTACCTTGTTTAGTCTTCATGCTGTCTATTTATTATTATTTCACATGGACAAATCAGAAAATTCATTATGTTTTATATTTGAATAATAAAATCCAAATCCTCTTTGTATCGCGAGTTTATTCTCAATGTTTCATTATTTGATGTGTAATACGATTTTTTGATTAAATCAATAGCGCTCCCTCCCCTCTTCACTATTTTATTTTTACACATGAGATTTTTGTCTGGTTTATTCACAATATCATCTCTGCTGAAACGTTAGGTAAAAGAAAATCAGGTGCCTTGCTAACTTTTCATGACCAAATTCTCTAGCAGTTTTGATATAGATATAAAAATAGACCATTTTGATATACTGTAGAGGGCTGAAAAATTTCGTGGGCGATGTATATGAAATTCACAGATATCAAAGCGATCAGTTTCAGTATGTAGTTGCACGAACTAACAAACATTCTGAAACAAAAGTTAGAGATGACGTGGAGAGAATGAACTCTATGCTATCAGAGGAATTCAAATCACAAGGAATAAAATACATTTTTTCAGTAGGCACTATGGCGGAATTTATGAAAAGTGTTAGCAAAAGACAAAAGGAAAGGTCCCGTTCTGAAAAAGGTATTTTTTATCGGTAAAAACAAGAGTCTACTATAGCTTGAGCAAACTTCAGATTTTTATCTTTTACATAGTATCCAAATCTCAGGAAGAGTTTAGTGCAAAATTCGAAAATTGGCGACATAAGAATTACAGGCTGTGGGCAGAAAAACAAATATGTTGCTTTTTTTTTATTAGTGTTCCTGATAAAGAATCAAATTTATGATCCCTAATACTATTAGGGTATTTTATGTAAGATGTTAAAGTAATCAAGATCTAACTCAACTTTTATTAAATAGTAAAAACTATCAGTACATATCGTATTTAGAAATGAACTTTAGAAATATATCGTTACTTTCTACTAGAAACTACATTTTAGATAGTAGAATACTAAATTCCGTCATTTTAATATCATTACTATTACTGATGTTTACGTTTTCTATTAAATACATGACAGGGCACGAGGCCTATGGTGCTACAACTTGTGCCAATATTCCAATATCAGCAGCCACAGCAAATGGTGCCCAGTCAACGAACCCCGCATCAGAAGCTGTTGATAACGATGCCGCTACTAGGTGGTCAAACGAGGGTCTTGGTTCATGGATCAGGTTAGATCTCGGAAGCCAAAAGACAGTCTGTAGTGTAGACATTAGCTGGTTTAATGGAAATCAAAGAGTGAATACATTTGAGATTGCAGTTTCTAATGATGGTAACACGTTTACAAAGATCTTTTCATCTAAAAGCAGTGGAACAACCACAGCTGCAGAAAAATATGATGTCCCCGATAGCCAAGGAAGATATGTGAAGATTACTGTTACAGGTAATACTCAAAGTGATTGGGTCAGTATTAATGAAATAGATGTATTCGGGACATCTTCAACTCCACTTCCTTCAGACACCACAAAACCTACCGTGACAAGTACGAGTCCTGTAGGGGGGACTAGCAACATTCAGGTTAATTCTGTTATCAAAGTGACATTTAGCGAACCAATGTCGTCGTCTTCTGTCTCAACCAGCACATTTACTTTAAGGATCGCCGACACCCCAACAACTCTGGGCGGTGTGGTATCCCTCAGTTCAGATGGCAAGACAGGTTCGTTTGACCCTACAGCCAATCTGGCTTCTTCAACTAGATACGTAGCTACAATTTCTACGGGAGCAAAGGATCTGGCCGGAAATGCCTTGAGTGAGAGCAAGAAATGGTCCTTTACCACTGCCGTGGCGCAATCAGATACCACACCCCCAACAGTCGTAAGTACCAATCCAGGTAGTGGTGCTTCAGGCGTTCCAGTTACTTCGTCAATTGCAGCTACATTTAGTGAGCCTGTACAGAGCTGGTCTGGATCAACAATATTTACGGTCAAAAACGGTGCTGGTACCAGTATCGCGGGATCACTAGCATTGAGTACTGATGCAAAGACTGCTACCTTTAAGCCCTCATCATCGCTTGGATTTTCAACATCTTACACTGCTACCATAACGACCGGAGTAAAGGACAAAGCAGGTAATGCCATGACTGGAGCGAAGAGCTGGTCATTCACAACCGTTGCACAATCACCGCCACCAACATCTTCTAGTTGTGACAAGAATGCTCCAATATCTGCTGTTACGGCTAACGCTGCTCAATCAGGAAACCCTGCATCAGCGGCTGTTGATAATAATTTAGATACGAGGTGGTCCAACGAGGGCCTTGGTTCATGGATCAGGTTAGATCTTGGAAGCGAGAAAACGGTTTGTAGCTTAGATATTGCCTGGTTCAAGGGAAGTGAAAGGGTAAATTCATTTGACGTCTTAGTTTCCAATGATGGTAGCAGCTTTACGAAAATTTTCTCCGGTAAGAGCAGTGGCACAACTACTGCCACAGAAAAGTACAATGTTCCTGATACAAAAGGGAGGTATGTACGGATAACTTTTACGGGTAATAC
>JBAWET010000037.1:0-8122 GCA_049591355.1 Nitrososphaeraceae archaeon | reverse complement strand
CGTTCATAGTATGCTTTGCATTTGTATTGTTCTGTGTTCGTAATACTCTGGTCTGGCGTCACGTCGCTTCGCGTTGAGTTGATGTGCGAGTAGGTGAAGTGAGCTTTCAGTCCATACTTTGTAAATCATTCAGTAATATTTTAGAGAATATGATTGGTACACTTTTATGGCTACCATTGCCACAGAATTGGGCTTCTTCCCTAAAGTTTCGCACTGCCTAGCTGAATGACTGATCTGACACTTAGAGGAATGCTTAATATCTCTCTCTTGCTCCCAAATAATCGATACATTTGGTTTTCATTGCCAAAACGAAGTCTCCAGATGAATGGAAAGCCGTGACTTCTGCTATTTCCACACTTGTGGATGAGGCTACGTTTGAAGCAACTACAGAAGGTCTCTCCTTCAGGGGAATGGATCCTTCTCATGTAGCTTTAATTGATATCAGTTGGCCTAACTCGGCTTTTGATGCATACGAGTCTGACTCTGCACTTAAGTTCGGCGTCAGGATCGATGAATTTTCAAAGTTAATAAAAAGAGCGGACAAGAAAGACCTAGTAGAAATTAGTATTGGGGATGATAGCATGTTGCATGTACGGATTTCAAATGGCTATGTCCGGGGATATAAAATGAGGCTGATAGAAAGTACTGCAAGTTCTACCCCACTACCCAAGTTAACTTTCAATTCTAAATTGGTAATGAGCCCTGCTGCTTTTGATAAAATTCTTTCTGACGTGCAAGTGTTTTCAGAATATATTACTGTTGACTCGGAAAAGAACAAGGTATCATTTTTTGGTAAAGGTGATTCAGGTGAGGTCGATATAGTACTAGAATCGGACAGCGAAGGATTGGAGGAACTTAATGTAAAAGAAAATAGTAAAGCAACGTACAGCCTTGACTATCTTTCAAAAATTACAAAAGCAATTAGTGCAAGCGGTGGGTCAGTGATCGCGGAATTTTCTACTAAAATGCCATTGAGACTCGAATTTAGAGTGGCGAATGTGGGCCGTATTCATTTCTATCTTGCACCACGTGTACAAGACTGAACTAAGGTCAAGGAGAATTATTTTATATTATTTTATTTTATTTTATATTATTTTATTTTATATTATATTTTCAAGCCATCATGCTTCTAGGAAATCATGGTTTTCGCATTCCTTAGTCGCAATTCTTTATCTGGTATCATAATTTTCTTAAAATAACCGATTCATTTTTTCATATGTTGCTGTGAGCTGCGTGGATGAAACGGAAGGTAAATCACTGGACGATGTTGCTGGGGACGTAATACAATGTTCAAAGTGTCCACGACTTTCATCATATATTCGCCAAGTTGGCGAAACTAAAGTCAAAAGATTTGTAAACGATGAATATTGGTCCAAACCCGTACCGGGTTTTGGCGACAAAGATGCTGAGGTAGTCATCGTGGGTCTCGCTCCGGCTGCTCACGGCGGGAACAGAACGGGAAGAATGTTCACCGGGGATAGCTCTGGTGAATGGTTGATGAAGGCATTGTTTGAAACAGGCTTTGCCAATATGCCAGCCAGCATTTCAAAGCATGATGGTCTTATTTTAAAAAATGTGTATATTACTTCAATAGTCAAATGCGCTCCCCCTTCAAATAAGCCTAGCAGCTCTGAGATTTCAAACTGTTCTGGGTATCTGAAAGCAGAGCTTGCCTTACTTGAAAGAAATACTAGCGTGATTATCGCACTAGGAAGAATTGCATTCAAAACGGTCTGTGATTTTTACGGATTAAAGGGCTTGGAATTTCGGCATGGGGCATGCTATGAATTTGGCAAGAAATACCTACTTGTCTCATATCATCCGAGTAGGCAGAATACCAACACGAAGAAACTAAGCTGGGAGATGTGGATTGGCATTTTTAGGAAAGCGAATTCTCTTATGAGGTCTTTCTAGCTCGATTAATGGATACATTTGCCATGCGAGCACTGTTTGCTGATAAGTGTCTCTGTACATTAGCTTTTGCGATAAATAATTGATTGAGTAGCGAGCTTCACAATTGAATGGAAGAATGGTTATTGATGGAAATTTCAATCAAAAACGCGGGGTTGGATGGGGCTCCAAAGCGTACAGAAAAGAACAAGTTTAAAAAAAGAAAAACTTTTGACTCTCAATAATCTAGCATGATATAGTTTGTAAATTGTAGTATCTACCAGTATTACTGCAATACTATAATGTATAGACTATTAGTAAAGTCATCAAAATAAGCTCAATCAAAGTTGCCCAATTGCTGGGAGCATTAAATTAATTATTTTTAATTAACAAAATGATCGATTTAAATTTAGTATCTTGGGAACTTCTTAATGCCCAATAATAATAAAATTCGGAGTCATTTTCAAGATATTTGAGATATAAAGCAAGCAGAAGGCCAATATCAGGTATTCGAGTATGATAGTCCTTCTCATGACACCATATAGTGCGAGAGCCTTCCAATTCAGCAATGTTACTCTATCTTACTATATCTCAATTACAAGAAAGCAAATCCCCAAAACCATTAAAAGACAGTTTGTAAATCAATAAGCCAATGAACGGCAAAATATCCTTATTCGTGCTGGCAACTCTTGTTACAGTTACAGTACTCGGTTCTACAACCGCTACAATGGCTCAAATGATGCCTAATGCAACTAACGCCACAATGGAAGCAACAAACGCAACTAACGCCACAATGGGCGAAATGGCAAACGCAACTAACGCCACAATGGGCGAAATGACAAATGCAACTAACGCCACAATTGGTGAAGTCACAAATTCCCTTTCTAATATGGCCTCTACCGCAGCAAATTCAACAATGAACGCAGTTACTGGAGCAGTCTCCAGCGCAACTAACGCCACAATTGGTGCAGCAAATAACACAATGGAAGCGATTACGAATGCAACCTCTAAGGCTGCGTCTAATGCAACAAATGCGACAGTAGGTGCAGCAAAAGCTACAATGAATGAAGTCACCAACACGGTCTCGAATGCAACTAACGCCACAATGGAAGCAGCAAATGCAACAGGAAGCGCAATATCCGAAGGAGTATCGAACGCGACTAATGCCACAATGGGTGCAACAAATGCAACAGGGAACGCCTCTCAAGGAAACCCAATATTAGAAGCTTTGAAGAACCTCTTTGGCGGGATGAGCGGAAACAAATAAGACAACTGTTGTCATTTAAATGACAAGAAACTTTTTTTTAATTCTTCTTTTTTAATACACATTTCCAAGGATTATTCAGCTACTTAGAAAATCCTCAAACCAAGAGATTGATCGATTTCAATTCAAAATGAGGTGATAAATATATCTAGAGTTAATATATTAGAAAGCTTTCCTTATACCTGGCTTTCATAGCCATAAAGAATGAATTTAGAATACTATGTGATAACAGATTCTTGACTTAATGTAATTTTTTACGTAAGGTAAATCGATCAGGCATATATGCAAAACAGACAAGGTTACCTGTCTCCAAGTAAATGAACGAAATTTAGGGTAAACATGGCAAGGGTCGAAAGGTAGTGAGTTCGAGAACGTTTGCAGATACAAGTATTAATTTGGACAGATATAATACGCCAGATATGCGTCTGATAATGAAATTCGGAGGAAGAGCTGTCGACTCTGGCGAAAAAGTTCTTCATGTGGCGAATTTGATAAAGAACTATAAAAATAGAGGTCGAGAAATTGTTGCAGTCTTCTCAGCAGTTGACGGCATGACTGATGAAATATTGCGAGTCTCTGAATCCGTAAAAAAAGGCAATAAGACGACGATTGAGGACTTTCTAGTTAAGACAAGAGATGCACACGTAAAAATAATTGAATATTCGATAAAGAACAAAGACCTCAAATCAAAGCTCATGGATATTATTGAAAAACTGCTTTCAGAGATGGCAGATCTTTTTAATGGTATAGTAATACTATCAGAAGTAACGCCTAAAGCTCTTGATTATTTACTTTCATTCGGTGAAAGACTTCTGGCACCCATAATGGTATTCACGTTACTGGATTTAGGTGTAGAAGCAGTTTTCCTGACCGGTAAGGAAGCTGGTATCCTTACTGATTCGAATTTTGGAGAGGCCAGGCCACTTATGGATACAACTAAACTTCGATTAAAGCACAATATTGAACCTATCTTACAGAGCAACAAGATTCCGGTAATAACAGGCTTCATCGGAGCAGATCAAAATGGAAATGTCACAACATTGGGTAGGGGCGGCTCAGATTATACAGCTACAATCCTTGGGGCCAGCGTAGATGCTGATGAGGTCTATTTATGGGGTGACGTCGATGGCCTCTTGACGGCAGACCCAAAAATAGTAAAGAACGCAAGAGTACTGAAAGAAGTCTCTTTCGCAGAGGCGACCGAGCTCTCCTTATTTGGAGCCAAATATATGCATCCAAGAGCGCTCGAGCCTGTGTTAGACACTAAGATTCCCATCCACATAAGGAATACCTTTAATTTAGATCATAAAGGCACGATTATTTCGAAAAAGACGAGTAGATCTGCTCAAAAGATAGTCAAGTCAATTATAGCCATTCGTCACACAGCTTTAATAGATGTAAGTGGGGGTGTCATGGTCGGTACGCCTGGGACAGCTGCAAGGATTTTTGACGCCTTGGCAAAAAAGAAAGTGAACATAATGATGATATCACAGAGTCCTTCGGAATCAAGTATTTCGATGGTTGTAAAAAAGAATGATCTAGACACCGCCACTACAACATTGGATTTGACGCTATTAGGGACAGTAATCAGAAATCTAAAGGTAAATGATGATGTCGCAGTCATAGCTGTTGTCGGCTCTGGTATGAGGGGAATTAAAGGAGTTGCTGCGAAAGTCTTTTCTTCTGTCGCCAAGAACAATATTAACGTGATAATGATCGCTCAAGGTTCCTCCGAATTAAATTTGGCATTCGTTGTAAACGACAGTGATTGTGGAAAGGCCGTCATATCACTTCATGACTCATTTGAGCTAGACAAAATAGACTAGTCTCTAGCTGGATTGACTAGACTTGACTTGAATGCTTAATTAACTACCCCATATGAAATGATGCTGCAGCAGGGATGAAGTTTGCACATATCACCGACTGTCATATAGGAGCGTGGCGAAATCCAAAACTCAGGGATTTGAATCTTAAGGCATTTGAAGATGCTATAATGAATTGTATCGATGCAGCAGTCGATTTCATTGTTATCTCTGGAGATTTCTTTGATGCCAATATCCCCCAACTAGGTCCAGTAAAGAAGGCTGTTCAATTGATAAGGCTTGCCAAATCCCACGGAATTCAAACCTATATGATCTACGGTTCACACGATTTTGCCATGACCAACGTATCGATGATTGATATCCTGCATTCTACGGATCTTTTCATTAAACCGACAGAGTATGAAAAAGATGGTGATGTCATAAAACTTCAATTCTTTACCGACCCAAAGACTGGTGCAAAGATTACAGGTATTTCGGGTAGAAAGATGGGACTGGACAAAGAGATTTATGAAAACTTGGATAGGGAGGGACTTGAATTAGAAGACGGATTTAAAATCCTGCTTCTTCACAAAGGTATCAGTGAGCTTACCACCGATAAGACACTAGTTAAAGATTGCATTCCCCTTAGTTATCTTCCTCGAGGTTTTGATTATTACGGTGGAGGACACATACACAAAAGAATGGAAGGGAATATGGGCGAAAGTAAAATAGTATATCCTGGTCCCATTTTTGGTTCCACTTTTGAAGATTTAGAACAAACGGCAAAGGGGGA
This sequence comes from Nitrososphaeraceae archaeon, assembly GCA_049591355.1. Classification (GTDB taxonomy): domain Archaea; phylum Thermoproteota; class Nitrososphaeria; order Nitrososphaerales; family Nitrososphaeraceae; genus TA-21. The sequence goes on along the minus strand of JBAWET010000037.1, from coordinate 2,373 downwards.
GAGGCGTGGATTTTATATAATCACCTTTGACAAGAAATTAACTGGATATGAATTTATAGAAATCAAAGTAGCAGATATTATTTCAAGAGAGCTTCAAGCAGACGGCATGTCTCCTTCGGAGCTGGACCGCACCCTTACGGAGGCTATCTCTTCAATAGACGTTAAGGATAAAATAATCTTGATCAAGCTAGTAGGCAGCCTCCATGGTAGACGCTCTGATATAGATTTTGGCAAATTTAGCGCAAATTTACATGCAAGAGGCGCGCTAATACCCATTTTGAATATTAATAATTTGACGACAATAAACGATACGGGCAACCTGGAAGTGCGGGGCACGACGAGAGTTCAAATCGAGAGCTCTATTTTCAAAGAATGTGTATCAAAGTTCAAGACTGACACAAATATTTCACTTGCTGCTAGAGAAAAGGTGGCAATGCTTTGTGAAGACAGCGAGATGGCTTTAAAGTTGCTTGAAACATTCAAGATGGAAAAAATCGAAAATGAAACAGCCGGCATATACGACGAGCGCATATCGACTTTGGCAAAGTCAGTATTGTGTCTGACTGAGTATTGATTAGTGGATAGATAAGATGATTTCCAAATGATTTTGAAGAATATTACTTTAGAGAACATACGGAGTTACAAGAATAAAACAGTAATTGACTTTCCCTACGGCAGAACGTTATTCCAAGGTGATATTGGATCTGGAAAATCGACCATATTATCCGCAGTCGAATTTGCATTATTTGGATTAGGTGATATAGATGCCAATCATCTTCTCCGCGTCGGGGCCACAACTGGTTCCGTGTTCCTGGAGTTTGAGAGCAACAAGCAGCATTACAAGGTATTCCGATCTCTTTCGCGGCGTCGCGACAAAATTATTCAGAATGAGGGCTATTTGTATGAAAATGGGACAAAGTCTTCTTATTCTGTGAGCGAACTGAAGACAAAGATCCTCGACATCATAAAAATCAACGAGAGATCTGAAACGAAGACAACTTCTGTAGTCTACAGATACGCTGTATATACCCCACAAGAGATGATGAAGCAGATACTCTCTTCAAACAGCGAAAAAAGGTTGGATATACTGAGGCGGGCCTTTGGGATTGAAGAATATAGTACTGCAAAAAGGAACTCGGAGAAATTTCTTTCAGGAATCAGGGTACTACTGAGGACCAAAAAGGATCTGGTAGCAGATCTTGAAGATTATAGATCTACCCTGAAAAATAAGAATGAACTGATTAGTAACACAAAAAATGATATACAGAAATTGGCTACTTCTATAGAAGAACGTGAGCAACAGCTCAGAAAGCTGGATATTCAATTATCACATCTTACCAAAATTAAGGAACATTTACTGGAGCTAGAATTAGCACTCAGATCCTCCAAGATCAGTCTTGCTAAATGTGAAAAAGATAGAACCATCAAGCTTGAAGAAACAAATAGGCTCCGTCAAGACCTCGCCAAGGCAGCGGAGTCTGAGAAAATTGTGCTGGATCTTGGTCCCCGATATAAAGATCTTATTTTCAACAGGTCAGAATTAACAACTCTTGCAGATTGTGCCCTACAATATGACAGGTTAACATCAGAAAAATTGAGGCTTGAAATTCAAATCAAAAATGAGAGAGAAAAACTTTATTCAGAATCTGCAACACTGAAAAACGACATTGATGAGATGGGCGAACAACTAGAGCGCGAGCAGGTCGAAACATCAAAGCTCGATGCCCTCCTGCAACAGGAGAGTATTCTCAACGAGAAGGTAAAGGGAATGGATTTACTACGAAAGGGTATGGAGGATATGACTGGGACAATTTCCCAATCAATGGCCAGATTGCGTTCCGTTGAAAAGGAAATCTCTAAGGAGGAAACAGAGATAAATAAAATATTGGAGCTAAGCCATCAGGCTGTCTGCCCCTGTTGTGGTCAGAGACTGACTCCAGAACACGTTTCTGAGATGGTTGAAAAATTTAATCAAAGGAAAGATCTGCTCAAGCTAGAATGTTCAAGTCTCCAAGAGGAGATCAAAGTATCAGAAGACGAAAAAAAGCAATTGGCAACTAGTATAAATGAACTTGAAAGACTAAATTCTGAATTACATTCTATCAGGGTTAGGATTTCGGGACTTCATGTAAGAAAGTCGACTCTAGATGCTATTTCAGAGAAAATGAAGGAAAAAATAATTAGACTGGATCTTTTGAATGAAAAATCAGAAAGTGATAATCATGGTGTTCAGGAAAAGGCCGAACTGGGCTCTATATCAGGGAGACTCGAATCACTCTCAAATGCCAAGAGCCAGTACGAAAATTGTCAGAATACAATAGCCATATATCAGAATGATAATGTGGAGAAAAGATATCTTGATAGTCTATCGAT
>JBAWET010000036.1:0-13374 GCA_049591355.1 Nitrososphaeraceae archaeon | reverse complement strand
GGATATGGTGGCAGTGGCGGTCGTGTAAGTAGTGGCGGTGGCAGTGGCATAGATGACATAGAACGTATGATTGGCAAACGAGTGGAAAAGATGACAGGTATATTCGTAATGGGATTCGTTCTTGCTTGGGTAGCGACTGCTGGTGGTGTTTATGTCGGTGTAACAGTATATCCGTGGGCTTATCCATTGCCAAGTGGTCTGTATGCACTCTCCGTGTTGACGGTAATTGAATCTCTAGGATTGTTCTGGATATTAAAGATAACAAGAGAAAAGCCATTGCGTCCCTAGAACTCTGCCAATTTTTTTTAAATCAATTTTATCATTTTTTCATCTTAATTTCTTGCCGTTTTCATTGGTTTACTCTTGAGGACTGATTCATAAAGGGAAAAATAGTTTGAACCGACACTCCTAGCGAATAAATGCATTCAGGATAAAATTTTATATAGAAGCGTTAGGAGTAGGTTGTTAATGGTCTGGCTTAGACGCACAACACACTACTTATTCATAGTAGTAGTTGCTGTTAACAGCACCTTACTTACTATCAATGCAGGAGACTACATTTTCTACAGTGATTGGGCTTGGACATCATTCGTAGTATTCTCGATATCACAATCAACTATGCTTGTGGTAGGTGCGATATACTATATGTTGTTCACAGGTGTTCCGGGAACAGCTACGTATTATGCGACAATCATGACAATTTACACTTGGGTGGCAAAAGGTGCATGGTTCGCGTTGGGATATCCTTACGACTTCGTAGTAACACCAGTTTGGATACCTTCGGCAATGCTCTTGGATCTCACGTATTGGGCCACAAGAAGAAATAAGCACGCAGCGATAATAATAGGCGGAACATTGGTCGGACTTTCATTGCCAATATTCAACATGATCAATCTGTTGTTAGTGAGAGATCCATTGGAGATGGCATTCAAGTATCCGCGGCCTACATTGCCTCCGTATATGACGCCCATAGAGCCTCAGGTCGGAAAGTTCTACAACAGTCCCGTAGCATTAGGATCAGGTGCAGGAGCAGTACTTAGTGTACCGATTGCTGCATTGGGAGCAAAGCTCAACACGTGGACATACAGATGGATGGCCGCGTGGAGTAAATGGGACTAACTCACACCCCTTCCTTTTTTGTTTTAATTTATTATCTCAGAACTATTCTATAATTAGGTACCAATTTTTATGACAATATGTATACGATCCTGTTCGAACCGTGAATGTAAAGTATAAGTTCAACTTTTCTTTAACCTTACATTGATACAGTAATAATCATGTCAACTGATCATGATCGTAATAAAACACAGGAAGAGGGAACAATTTGTGAATATTGTGGTTTAGTACTGGAAGCATGCATGTGTGCTTGTCCGTATTGTGGAGAGAGAGATTCCTGTGAATGCTGTTTGTATGACGCCGCTACAGGTGGATAATATATTCATCATTGAATCGATTATAAACCATTAAAAGTAAGACGTGAGAAAAATAAAAAATTGAGTAGTGCACTGGTGAAGAATTCACTCTCTTGGGTAATTGGTGGTCCCCAAGGAAGCGGTGTGGATTCGGCAGCTAATATCTTCTCTAGAGCATGCGCACAAGGCGGGCTGCATTTATTCGGAAAGAGAGAGTATTATTCTAATATCAAGGGTGATCATAGCTATTTCACTGTGAGGGTGGCGGAAAATCCGGTTAATTCTCATCTTGATGAGATAAATATTCTTGTAACATTTGACGCAGAGACTGTATTTCGACATGCGCATAAAGTGGCAAAAGGGGGCGCGATTATTTATGATTCATCACTAGTTAACATATCTATCAACGAAGTTCCGACGATCGACGACCAATCGTCAATTCGAATTTCTGACATTCTAAATACAGAAGGATATCCGACAACCATACAGGGTATATTGGATTTTGCAAAATCAAACGGTTGTGTTGTCTATGGTCTGCCATACTTTGAAATGATTGAGGATTTGGCTAGAGGGCTTAATGATCCTTCATTAAGTAAACTTACGAGAATGGTTAATGTTATAGCGCTATCTTCGTCTTTAGCACTATTAAAGTTTGATAAAAAACAACTCATTAAAGCAATACAGACCGTCTTTCAGACAAAACCCAAAGTACTAGGCAATAACATCGCCGCGGCTGAATATGCGTATTCGTATATAGGGAAAAAATATGATATCGCCCAATTCAATTACGTGCTTGAACCAAGACCACCACTGAAAGAATACCTGCTTGTACAAGGTAATCAAGCATCTGCTATGGGTAAGATTATTGGCGGATGTAGATTTCAAACCTACTATCCTATAACACCTGCAAGTGACGATAGTGAATTTTTGGAAGCCAATCAGATCTTTGACCTAACAAGCGGCGCCAAAGGCTCCATTGTGGTTGTACAGACAGAAGACGAGATAGCAGCAATTACAATGGCGATATCGGCCGCGTTAACAGGAGTAAGGTCTGCCACTGCAACATCGGGACCGGGTTTCTCCTTGATGGCTGAGGCATTAGGATGGGCAGGTATGAACGAAGTACCTGTTGTAATCACGCTATACCAGCGTACGGGTCCGTCTACTGGATTACCTACGAGACATGAACAAAGTGATCTCTTGTTTGCTATTCACGCAGGCCATGGAGAATTTCCAAGGATTGTATTCGCTTCAGGAGACATCGAAGAAGCGTTTTATGATTCTATCAAAGTATTCAATCTGGCTGAGAAGTATCAATTACCTGTGATTCATATGCTTGACAAAGCATTGGCCAACAGTATAAAAACATGTAAAGAATTTGATCAACGCAAAGTTCCAATTGAAAGAGGAGATCTGATTAGCAAAGTCGACGAAAATTTATCGACTAGAAGTGGTGGACATTATCTCCGATTTAGATTGAGTGATAATCCTGTATCTACACGCGTACCTCTTGGAACGGAGAATGCAATTTTTTGGAATACTGGAGACGAACATACAGAAGAAGGACACATAACGGAAGATCCTGACCTAAGGAACAAGATGGTAACTAAAAGGATGAATAAATTGGAAAAGGCTTTGTCCGAGATACCAATTGAAGATAAACTTGTGTGCTTCGAGTTTGGAAAATCAACAGGGGATATAACAGTTGTCAGTTGGGGTTCAACAAAAGGCGCTATTATCGAGGCTATGGAAATGCTTGCCAAGAGAGGCAAGGGTATTAGGTTTATTCAACTTAGATTGTTACACCCTTTTCCTACTTGTGAAATGATGAACTTATTAAAAAATACCAAGCTACTTATCGACATCGAAATGAATTATACTTCTCAACTTGCATCATTAATAAAACAACATACTGGAAGTGACATTGACTATAGGATAGTGAAATTTAATGGTAGACCAATGTCAACCAGTGAAGTTTATTATGCCGTAAGTGCTATATTAGAAGGTACGTCACAAAAGAGAATTGTGTTAGAACATGGCACTTAAGTTAGCTGAATACAAAACAACTGTTCACAATGATTGGTGTGCAGGATGCGGCGATTTCGGAATTCTTAACGCTATCCAAATGGCCCTTCATGAGATGCAAATCCCTCGCCATCGAGCCGTGATTTTTTCAGGTATCGGTTGCTCCGGTAAGACACCTCATTTCATAAATACATATGGAGTTCATACACTTCACGGAAGAGTATTACCCTTTGCTCAGGGTGCAAAGTTGGCGAATCCTGATCTAGAAATAATCGCATTGGGTGGTGATGGAGATGGCCTTGGAATAGGGGCTGGTCATTTTGTTGGCGCAGGCAGGAAAAACGTGGATATCCCTTACATATTATTCAATAATGCAGTATACGGACTGACTAAGGGTCAAGCATCGCCGACGCTTAAATTGGGAATGAAGACTAAATCCCTATCCCAACCTAATTCGAACAGTTCGGTTAATCCTATCTCACTCGCGTTGGTAGCAGGTTATACGTTTATTGCTCGCTCATATTCCTATGATGTTAGACATCTTCGTGATGTTATAATAAAGGCAATTCAACATAAAGGTCTAGCGTATGTAGATGTCCTTCAACCATGTCCCACCTACAATGATATAAATACTCGTGAATGGTTTCAGGGTCAAGACAATATCGACCAAGAATCAGGACGTCAGGTGCCTAGGATTTACAAAATAGAAGACAGAGGCTATGACGGTGTGGTGCATAATACTAACGAGCTAGGTAATAAAATGGCCCAAGTTTTGGATATTGCCAATGAATGGGGCAGTAAGATCCCCATAGGTATTTTCTATCAAAATGAATTTGTCCCGACCTATCACGAGCGCATATCTCAACACATTTCAGATTATGCTACTAACCCGCCAGCAAAACAGCCACTCTGTACTCCCGAAGGAGTGCCGTTAGCGGATATCAGTAAACTATTATCTGCCTTGAGAATTGATAACTGAGTAATATCAACTACACTTTTTCATGATATGAATTTTGGACGCTATTTTAAAAATTCAAACTCTTCATGTCAAATATTTGGATATTAGTGGTCACACATATTGTGATGAGGTGAATCAGCATTATGAGTTCATGACAGAATCATCAATGTCCTCTAGAGTAACCATCTATGGTCTTTAACTATGCAGATTTCTCCAGTTGATACTTGTCAGAAGAGGGCGCCTGTCCCTTTGGACCGAGAAGAGACTCATTTTAGTTTGTCGACAATATATGACGAAAAATAGAGGTATAGGATGACTTTTATTTCAATATCGTCATCGTTATCATTAGCGTTTAGTGGATGATAGATATAGTTGTGAACAAAGTGGATTCAACACCTGAACAGGTTTCATCGATCTACGAAAGATCGAAAAAAAATATTTCAAAATTCAGGCATATTGTAGACAGGCCGCTTACATTAACTGAAAAAATACTGGTCGGTCATCTGGTTGAGATAGGGCCGAATGAACCGCAACCCGGGAAAAGTTATGTTCTGCTAAATCCTGATCGAGTTGCTCTGCAGGACGTTACAGGTCAGATGACCATTCTCCAATTTATGCAAGCGGGTCTTAAACAAACAGCTGTCCCTACCACTGTTCATTGCGATCATCTTATCCAAGCAAGAGTAGAGGGTAAATCCGACACTACCGCCGCAATTTATGAAAACCACGAGGTTTACCAGTTTTTAGAATCTGCCTCGAGAAAATTTGGTTTAGGATTTTGGAAACCAGGTGCGGGAATAATTCACCAAGTTGTACTTGAAAATTACGCTTTTCCTGGGGGACTTATGATAGGCACCGATTCCCATACACCAAACGGCGGGGGGCTTGGAATGATTGCCATTGGTGTCGGGGGATTGGATGCAGCAGAGGTCATGGCTGGTCTGCCATGGGAACTACTGTACCCAAAACGTATTGGCGTTCATTTGACCGGAAGTTTAGGGGGATGGACTGCGCCAAAGGATGTCATTCTTTATGTGGCCTCCAGACTAACCGTGTCGGGAGGGACAAATGCTATAATTGAGTATTTTGGTCCCGGTGCAGAATCAATTAGTTGTACCGGAAAAGCCACCATAACAAATATGGGTGCAGAAATTGGTGCGACTTGTTCAATTTTTCCGTATGATCGAAGAATGGAATCATATCTCCGAGCTACGGGCAGAGGGAAAATAACGGATCTCGCAAATAGGAACATAGACCTTCTAACTCCAGATCATGAAATACAAAAAGAGCCTTCAAAATTTTTTGATCAAATAATCGAAATTGATTTATCAACTTTGGAGCCTCATATTGTTGGTCCTCATACACCAGACTTGGCCAGACCAATTTCGAAGATGGCCCTTGATGTAAAAAACAATAACTATTTGGATACAATTTCAGTAGCACTTATTGGTAGTTGTACTAATTCTTCATACGAGGATATGACCCGCGCGGCAAGCATTGCGGAGCAAGCTAAAATTAAGGGGCTAAAGATAAAGACCTCTCTGCTTGTTACTCCTGGCTCAGAAATGATTAGAGCAACGATTGATAGGGACGGGCAAATAAGTTTGCTGCAATCAATTGGTGCTACAGTCCTTGCGAATGCCTGCGGACCGTGTATAGGACAATGGAGTAGACCTGAACTAAAAAAGGGTGAAACAAACACTATCGTAACTTCGTATAACAGAAACTTTCCAGGCCGAAATGATGGAAGAAGGGAAACAATGAATTTCATATCGAGTCCAGAGATTGTAATAGCCTTGGCACTTTCTGGCAGCCTTTCATTCAATCCTATGGTAGACGAGATTACTGCGGAAGATGGGTCAAGAATCAAACTAGAACCACCAGAACCAGCACCAGAAATTCCAGCTAAAGGCTTTATTCAAGTTACTGATGTTTATGTTCCCCCATCTGCTGAACCTGATAGTGTAAATCTTATAATAAAAAATAACAGTAACAGGCTACAAAAACTTGAACCTTTTCAACCATGGGAGGGTAATGATTTTGATAACCTGCCAATACTGGCAAAGGTAAAGGGAAAGTGTACCACCGATCATATTTCACCTGCTGGAATATGGCTGATGTTCAGAGGACACATAGACAAGATAAGTGACAATCTTCTTCTTGGGGCCGTTAATGCTTTCAATGGAAATGTGGGAAGTGGAAGAAATGTTCTAAACGGTATTACCCAGCCCTTCCCTGAAATTGCAAGAGATTACAAGTTGAAGCATATCAGGTGGATAATTATCGGGGATCAAAACTATGGGGAAGGAAGCAGCAGAGAACATGCGGCAATGACCCCCCGATATCTGGGATGCGCCGCCATTATTGCAAAGAGTTTTGCTAGGATCCACGAGACAAATCTTAAGAAACAGGGAATCCTTGCTCTTACATTCACTGATCCTCGTGATTACGACAAAATAATGGAAGGAGACAAATTGAGCATAGTTGGGCTAAAAGATCTCGAACAAGGTAAGCCGGTAACATGCAGTTTGCGCCACGAGGACGGCAAAGTTGAAGAAATACTATTGAGCCATTCTTATAGCACTTCTCAGCTTGATTGGTTCCATGCTGGATCGGCATTAAATGTACTTCGAAGAAGAACTTGAAGTGAGCTGAACTAATTGGATTTTCATTATGCCAATGCAGAGAAAAAATCCTCGTACTATTGAACAAAATAGTTTACACTTAATCAATGTCGAGCATTGATCCTGCCTTCAAAGGAAACTAATACCTAAATATTGCATTTCAGACACTAGAATTATGACCATATCCCTTATTCCCTCTGCAGATTCTTTCAGGGGAATAAAGAAATCTATCATCGGTAAAAAAGAAGTTGTTAGAGGAACTTCGCTAGTAAAACGTGGATTTGCCCATATGCAAAAACACGGGGTAATCATGGACGTAACTAATGTAGAACAGGCACACATCGCGGAAGAGGCCGGTGCAGTGGCAGTTATGGTACTGGACAAGCTCCCATTTGACGTGAGAAAAGCAGGGGGTGTAGCTAGGACAGCAAGTGTAAAAGTAATTGAGCAGGTTTTGGATTCGATAAGTATACCCATTATGGCAAAATGTAGAATTGGTCACGCCTCTGAAGCTCTTATCCTCCAAGAGGTAGGCGTTGACATGGTAGATGAGAGTGAAGTTCTTACACCCGCAGATGAAGAACGACACATCTGGAAATGGGATTATACAACTCCATTTGTCAATGGTGCCAAAAACCTCGGTGAAGCACTAAGAAGAATAGAGGAAGGCGCGGCTATGATTAGAACTAAAGGAGAGCCTGGTACCGGGAACGTAGCTGAAGCGGTAACGCACATACAGAGTGTGAATGGTGATATACGAAAAATAAGATCCGTCTACGAAGACGAAGATCTTCAAGAATTAATAAGAGTTGGGCGCGAATTCAGGACATCCTTTGAATTAGTGAAGGAAACTGGTCGTCTCGGACGGTTACCTGTTGTGAATTTCGCCGCAGGAGGAGTATCAACTCCGGCTGACGCTGCTTTGCTGATGAACCTAGGTTGTGATGGCATTTTTGTCGGTTCAGGTGTATTCATAGCTGAGGACCCCTTGGAACGTGCAAAGGCAATTGTACTGGCTACGACCTACTTTGATGATCCAAAAATTGTTATGGAGGCACAGAAAATGGTCGATGAGAGGAAGTCTATGCTTGGATTAGATACAAAGAACTTGGATCTAAAGATGCAAGAGAGAGGACCTTCTGTATGAGCCATGAAATTAATATAGGCATCCTTGCTCTGCAGGGAGATATCGAAGAAAATATTGTCGCCACAAGAGATGCAATGAGTTCGCTATCCTTGAATGCCTATACAACGCCTGTTCGATATCAGAAAGAGCTTGAAAGTGTTGATGGCTTGATCATTCCAGGTGGAGAAAGTACTGTTATAGGGAATCTTCTAACATTAAAGTCCGGCATACTGACAACTTTGCAAAAAAGGCTGATACAGGGAATGCCTGCAATGGGTACTTGTGCGGGGATGATTGTGATGGCTAAAAAAGCATATGACAGTGTGGTTGGCGAAATGAACCAGCAACTCTTGGGTGTTTTAGACATTGTAGTAGAGCGGAATTCCTTTGGAAGGCAGAATGAATCATTTGAGGCGAATTTACCCATTGACGGACTTGAGGGAGAGGATTTTAGAGGTGTCTTCATAAGAGCTCCATCAGTTACCAAGGTTGGGACAAATGTTAAGATACTTGGCAGGTTCGCAGAGAAAGTAGTTGCCGTTCAGCAAGGAAATATAATTGGTACTTCATTCCACCCTGAGCTTTCTGGTGATCTGAGGTTTCATAAACTTCTCGTTGCTTTAATAATGAGATCTAGGAAAGAATAACTAATACGAGCTTAAGGTGCGGGGGGTGGGATTTGAACCCACGAACCCCTGAAGGACGGGATCCCTCCTGAGTAAGATCTTAAGTCCCGCGTCTCCAAACGTTAATTATTTGGCCAGGCTCTACAACCCCCGCAAAAATACCAGCGAGATTGATGAATTTCTTGGTAATTAAATGTTACAAAATGCATAGATACCTTAATGAAACCCTCCTCGGTTCTTGATATCTTGCAAATGTGCCTTGGTAGCTCAGCCTGGTAGAGCGTTGCCTTGGTAAGGCAAAGGTCCCGGGTCCAAATCCCGGCCAAGGCTATATTTCATGCTCAATATTTGAATGAATTAGGGACCAAGAACTGGATGGTACAATTTACTCTAATTCCGTTCCTATGTGTAGAAACGCCATGGTCAACTAATAAGGGTAAAAAGTTATTGTCAACCTTCATAACACTTATCGCAGAGCTAATCACCACACCGCATACTGCAAGTTGTCGTATGCCAAACGTTACTAATATGTCCCTCTAGAAGATGATGAGAGAACCCTGTCTTAACTATAAACGATCGCACGTAGGCAGGTCTTTATCTAAAAAAATTCACATTTCCATCTATTTTGGATTTGACTAGATGAACAATATTACAAGAACTCTTACAACTTCCTGTCAGCATTATCGAATAATGCACGTCATGTATGTTCCTTTTAACACTAAGTAAATTTCAATTTGTAATTACTGTAAGTTTCATGATTTGAATTTTTTTATATGATTCAAGACTAATCTTACTGTGTTCAATTACTACTCTCACACACGATTCTCTTTCAGCTTGTCCTGATAAATAAAGAAATTATGGCCTTATGACATGAGTCTTAACATACTTCATGAATTGATCCACGTTGGAAAAGTAGTCATCTGGGTAAGATAATCATATTTGATTTCTTCAATCCTAACTGATTCAGTTTATTAATTTCTGGCGCTCTTTCCAAATGCCAAGATATCTATCCATCTTGATACTTATTGAAATCGTATCCTGTCTAACCCTGTCCGATATGCCGAGGGATTATACTAGTTTTCCTTCACATTCATATTGGTTCATTAGCATAACGTGCTGTTTTAGGAGCTACTTGCTTATGAACCGTAGTGGGATCTATGTCTACGACATAAACAAAACTTTAGGGAACTTTACCGAAAAAAACGTTGATTAGTCTACCTGACCACAAATTACATCTAATACAACTTCTTATTCGTCCAATCTATCCAATTCCAGAACTTCGAGGCCCCATAATTCTTGGATGGCGGATTGATTATGACATGATAACGTATCCCAATGATTACCAATTTATCAAAACATCTAGAATTCGGTGCCAATGTGCCGGTAATTATGTGTAATCGGGTATTGATACTCTGAGAATACGCTCAAATGAGTCAGAAATGCAGTCAGTTCATTACTGAATGAGTTCTAATAAATTCTGCATAGAAATTAGAATCTTTTTGCAACCTCTTATGACAAGTATATCTTTTTATCAAGCATTGTCCCCAAAATAACCATTAGGTTGAAAGGGGTTTAGACAGGTTTTATGGGATTTAAAATGCGATATCTAGAACTCAAAAGAAAAGTGAGGGATGTAAGGATGCTTGCAATCCAAGCTATAGCAGAGGCAGGTTCCGGTCACCCGGGAGCGTCATTTTCAGCTGCTGAAATAATGGGTGCCCTCTACTTCCATAAGATGAGGCATGACCCATCTCGACCATTGTGGGGTGACAGGGACTACTTCATAAACTCTAAGGCACATTCCGCTCCAGGATTCTATGCTGCCCTTGCTGTCGCTGGTTACATAGATTTCGAAGAAGTGAAGACATTGAGAAAACTTGGGTCCCGGCTTCAGGGCCATCCAGTTAGGTATTCAGAATTACAGAAACAACACAGCTTTCCGGGTATTGAATATTCAGGTGGATCTGAAGGTATTGGATTATCCGTCTCTATTGGCATAGCAATTGCCAAGAAATCCGATGGTAAGCGAAATCGAATTTATACGTTGATTGGAGATGGAGAATCAAATGAAGGACAGATTTGGGAAGCTGCCATGTCGGCCCCGAAGTTCAGGCTTAACAATCTTGTCACAATTTTGGATAGAAACAAGATACAGCAAGACGGTTTCACTGAAGAAATAATGCCACTTGACCCTGTTCGCGACAAATGGATGGCATTTAACTGGAATGTTTTTGAGGTTGACGGACACAAGATTGAGCAGTTAATTGATGCTTTGAACAGAGTGGAGAGGTTAGAGGACAAACCGTCAATTATTATAGCCAATACTGTGAAAGGTAACGGTATAAAACATATGGCAAACAACCCGCAATGGCATGGAAGGGCACCGCCAAGGAAACATACGCCTATACTGTTAGAAGAACTGCAAAGTGAGGTTATGATCGCTCCATCGATTATTGCGGGAGAACGAGAAAATTATGAAGAAAAGGTACGTAAGGCAGAACGTGGAGGTGCTGATCTCATTCATCTTGATGTTATGGATGGAAAATTTGTTCCAAATATAACATTTTTTGCTAACAAAATAAGGGATCTTCGAAAAATTACGAGTCTGCCTTTTGATGCCCACTTAATGATCGAAGAACCACTGATACATATTCAAGATTACATCGAAGCACGCTGTGACATAATAACCATCCATGCTGAGGTCTGTAATGAAGGTGAATTTCTAGAAATAAACGAAAATCTACTAAAAGCTGGGATTAGTCCTGGCGTCGCAATAAATCCTGATACAAAATTTCCATCATGGCTGTATAAACATCTTGACAGAATAGATGTTGTAATAATAATGTCAGTTAATCCAGGATTTGCAGGTCAAAAGTTCATCCCCGATAGTCTTGACAAAATGGCCGAAATATCTAAAGAATTGAAAAAGCACAATTATCATGGCTACATTGAAGCAGACGGTGGTATAGACGCAACAAACCTCCAGCAAGTTTTTGACGCGGGAGCTAGGATAATGGTTGCAGGGAATGCAGTATACGGGTCTGCAGATATAAATTCCAATATAATCCAATTAAGACATAAGGCAAATGTTGCACTAGAAAGAAAATTATTGGAAATTGCAACTATAAAGGATATTCGTAATGACTGGATGAAAACACGTAAACATATATTGATTCCATTGGCAAATGAGTTGGGAATAGAGGAGGAACTCCATGCAATTAAGTAGTGAAAGGAAGCTTGCAGACATGAGATCTGCCTATGGTGACGCTCTAATTGAACTTGGACTAAATGATCAGAATGTTGTTTGTGTCGGAGCCGATACTACTGATTCACTCAAAACAAAAAAATTTGGAGATAAATTTCCAACAAGATTATATAATGTTGGAATAGCCGAGGCCAATCTTGTATCGATAGCGGCTGGCCTCTCTATTGCAGGAAAAGTAGTGTTTGCCAGTACATACGCAGCATTTTTACCGGGAAGATGTCTTGACCAAATTCGCAATACAATATGCTATCCCTTTCTTAATGTTAAACTCGTGGTTTCACACGCAGGACTCACTGTAGGACCTGATGGGGCATCGCATCAACAAATTGAAGATATATCTATTATGAGAACAATACCAAATATGAGAGTACTAGTACCATGTGATGCAATAACCGTAAAACATTTGATACCACTTATTGCTAAAACTCCGGGCCCTTTTTATATGCGTCTAGCACGGCCGTCAAGCAACTTGGTGTATGATGAACATGTGAATTCCTTTGAGATTGGAAAAGCAAGTGTTCTTCGGGATGGCTCTGACGCAACTATTGTTGCTTGCGGTCTTATGGTTACAGAAGCGCTCAAGGCTGCAGAAATACTTCAAAGAGATTACTGTCTATGTTGTAGAGTAATAGACATGTATTCAATCAAACCAATAGACGCTCAAATCATATATCAAGCGGCGATAGAAACTGGACTCATAATAACTATCGAGGAACATAATGTAATTGGCGGACTTGGCAGTGCGGTTTCAGAAGTTACGTCACAAAATTATCCTGTTCTGGTAAAGAGAATGGGTGTCTCTGATATATTTGGTGAGTCTGCACGTGATGAGGAAATAGAGGAACTGCTGGATAAATACGGTTTAACTTCCAATCATATCGTGGAAGTAGTTCTTGAAACGAGGAGAAAAACAAAGAAATGAAGATCTTTCTTGATACTGCAAATATCGAATCCATAAAACGGTATAATGATATAGGTGCGGTTGATGGAGTAACTACAAATCCTACTCTTTTGTCTAAAGAAAAAGGACATCCAGCAGAAATTATGAGAGAAATCACGAAGCTTATCAAGGGTCCTGTCAGCCTTGAAGTCGTTGGTATAGAAACGGACGGAATTATAGAAGAAGCACATCGATTAACAAAGTTTGGTCCTAATGTAGTTGTAAAAATTCCAATGATCCCTGAGGGACTGAAAGCAGTTAGACAGCTACGTGAAGAGGGCATTAAGACAAATGTTACGCTAATCTTTTCATCAAATCAAGCTCTCCTTGCAGCCAAGGCAGGAGCTTCTTATGTAAGTCCGTTTATTGGAAGAATTGATGACATTGGCCATGATGGC
>JBAWET010000035.1:0-2064 GCA_049591355.1 Nitrososphaeraceae archaeon | reverse complement strand
ACACGTTACCTTTTGAATCAACATCTATTGCGTGTGGATGAATGAATTGACCATTGCCTGTGCCTTTAGTACCCCACTGCTTGATGAGATTGAACTTGTCGTCAACCTTCAATACTCTGTTATTACCAGTATCAGTAATGAAAATACCAAAAGGGGAGAATGTAATGTCTTCAGGTCTTTTGAACTTATCATTCGTACTTACTCCATACCATTTGTTGATAAATGTGCCATTAGTATTAAATTCTTGAATTCGGGAATTCTCTCTATCAACCACGAACACATGATCAGCTGGATCAATTCCTATACTATAAGGAATACTAAATTGCCCATCTCCACTTCCCTTAGTTCCTCATTTCAAGACGAAAGTGCCGTTATGTGTAAATTTTTGGATATTATTATTATCCCTTCCTGAGACATACACATTACCCTTTGAATCAAAAGCAATGTCATGAGGTCGCATGAATTGACTATGCCCTGAACCAAATGAACCCCATTTCAAGACGTATTTGTATTGTTCTAAAGCGTGGATAGATATTGGCGAGTTTACAACCAGCATTGCAATTAACGAGGATGTCAGTAGCAATGATGACCACTTGTTATAGTTAGATTTTTTCTTCCCATACTTTCCAGTTGTAGGTTGTATGTGAGCTCTTCTACCCATCAGTTATCAGCTATCTATTTATTTTCGGCATTTTTTCTGGAACCCTTACGGTGGAAGGGATCAAAAAGACGGCCATTCCAATTATTCCACCTTGGAGGATCTTAGCGATTGTTGCAAAAGGATCCGGTTCTGTTTCAATTCCTAATACGGGTACCACACCAGTAATAGCTACCATGTAAATTCCAATCATTACTGCGGAACCTACGGCAACTATTGCATAAGGAATTGGTGTACGAAGTTTTTTCATCAAGATCCACGCACCCATCCCTAGGTAGGAACAACCAACTATAGAAAATAACGAGACCTCCATTTTACTGCCTAGTTTTTCATCATTAGTTTCTGCACTTGCCATTTCCCCAATAGCCTGCCATGCTACTACAAAATAGACCAAAGATATTGTGAAAATTAACGCCGCTAAAACATTTGCCATTTTTTCTGGAACCATTTCTCTTATAAAGAATAGCTGAACTATATGAATAGTATAAGAACAGAATTCCTAACTATAGGAACTAAGTTCCTATATTATTAATATACTTCCGCTTTGTATTATGTTCTATTAGAATATATGGGCGAAATATACAGCGATCAAACAAGTCGTTCTCCTGTCATGCCCACAAGTTACGCTCATCAAGCTTCTCAACTCATCCGTGGTATTTCAAAAAGGCTCGTGCTTGTCATAATCTTTCTGTGTCCACTTTTTCTCTTTTCAACGATTGATGCGCTAAGAATAGCGGGGCTTAAGAATATTCTTGGAGATCAAGTAATTGATAACACCATCGTCATTTTCTCTGGCTGTTTGCTAGTACTAGTAGTATTCTGAGTTCACTCTTTATTGCATTCAAAAAGGATACTGAGTCGGTGGGCAGTTGTTTTTGAGAGAAATTCAATAATTGCTGGACTAAATATTTCTATGAATAAGTTAACTAAAGAAGAAGCACTGACTGCAATTGCTGAATCAGTTGAAGAAATAGGCCAACCATTGCGGCGTTATTTTTCGAATTCGCTAGACGTGAAGAAGTTTATAGATGTTCCTCTGGGCAAGGAAATTATATTTGATGTTCTACTGGATAAAGATATCAGAGGCATACCCGACGACCTTAGAAATGTCCTGACGGAGTACGGCGCTGTAATTATCAAAATTGAAAGCGGCATGGTAGACGCAGACAAAGTTACAATATTCTCAAGATTACTTTCTTATTACGCAAAAGAAACAAAAAATTATGTGGGTTTACCTGTAATAATGGGAGAAGATGTATCTGATTCGGCTTACAACCTTGTCAATACCTCACACGATGAAGTTGTTAAAAGAATAGTTCTTGTGGAAAAGCCACTAATGCAGTCCTGATATTAGAACATACATGTGCTAGTCACTATATCTCGTTTCTCTAAAGAACCTCAAAAAG
>JBAWET010000034.1:0-9792 GCA_049591355.1 Nitrososphaeraceae archaeon | reverse complement strand
GCCATGAGTGTTTTCTTTTTAGGTATTGCCCTGGTAGTGCTTGGGCTTTGGATGACATCTAGAGTACAGAACTTTGGCAAATATTTCAATCTAATGGTCTTGGGCACTCACGATTCCTGTACTTGTGATAATTGTTGTCTACCAAATTGGAATCGTAACTAATAACCCCATCATGTTCTACGCATCCGGTGAACCATATATTTTAATTTCTTCTCTCATGTATATTCCCCTCGGCATAGTTCTATTCATGCTAATATCACATAGTAGGATGAAACCACAGTAATTGATAATCGAAATGTACTCGTGGCTGGTTGACTGAGAACAACATGGGTCTTCGATAATAAATTGAGGAAAAGATCTCATTTGAAAAGATTTTGAAATCTAATGCTGTGTTCAATGTACTTTGCAAAATCGAGACCATATCAAATGTAAACGATTGAAACCCTTGAATATAGGCAACCACTAATATGATGGCCGTTATTATCTCAAAATTGAACTGAATATTGAATAACACAAATGACTTTCAAAGAGCATTAGTATTCCAAGGTGGTGGGTCGCTAGGTGCTTATGAGGCTGGAGCTTACAAGGCTATTTACGAATTGCTTTCTGAAAGGGATAAAAAAATAGGTAGGGAAGAACCGCCCTTTCACATTGTAGCGGGCACTTCCATAGGTGCAATGAATGCGGCTGTGCTGGTAAGTTATGTAAAAGAAAATAAGAGCTGGGTAGGATCTGCGGAAAGACTGATTGAATTCTGGGAGTATTTGTCTACAGAATCCGTAATTGATAAAATACCTGGCTTTGATCAATGGTGGAATTATTGGAACTATTTTAATAATACGGCTACTAGTGAAGCGGCTAGAAGGTATTATAGCACAAAGCGGTTTATGTTTGAAGGGGTACCTCGTGTATTTAGTCCTCCTAAAGCGTTGGGAGATAGAAAGTTTTTAGATCCTCTTAATACATGGTATCTTTTTAGCAATGCACCATTAAAAAAGAGCCTTGAAAAATTTGCGAAATTTCCGATAGCAACCAGTTATGAAGAAAACGAACCTCGGTTACTTTTGGTGA
This sequence comes from Nitrososphaeraceae archaeon, assembly GCA_049591355.1. Lineage (GTDB taxonomy): Archaea > Thermoproteota > Nitrososphaeria > Nitrososphaerales > Nitrososphaeraceae > TA-21. Next base: position 8,721 of record JBAWET010000034.1, on the reverse strand, counting down.
GTATTGACGTCCAGGATGGAACCGCGGTGGTATTTGATAGTTACCAAAAGGAGGATGGCACGCGCAAGACTGAATATGGCCGCTACGGTCCTGAATTCGCAAGGGGACGTAAGGACACTGAAGGATTTGAACATGTAATTAGATATGATAACGGAATAGGAGTTGACTTTGTTCTTGCTAGCGGTTCAGTACCTGTTAATTACGATTATACTAAATTAGAGGTCGAAAATTGCAATAACGGACATGAAATCAAAGACGAAAATTTGAAACAGAATCAAAATAGAAATAACCCCACAAACAAGAAAGTTCGCTTTTTTTGGGATGGAGGGATAATTGCCAATACTCCACTTAGGGAGGCCATAATGGAACATCGCAGGTATTGGCATTTCGTTAGAAAATCTGAAGTTCCACTGCTACGTGTCTGTATAGTCAATGTACATCCAATTAAGCAAGATTCTTTGCCAGTTGATTATGACGGACTTGTAGCCAGAAAAAATGATTTGACATATCATGACAGAACCTTGTTTGATGAACAAATGGCATTAATGATCACCGATTACGTTCGTATTGTCAAAAGCTTCATCAAACTGGCCGAAGATAACAAGGTTAGCAAGGCTCAAGTAGACAATATCTTACAAAGGCAAGCCCTAACTAGATTTTTTATGACCGGGAAACTTGCGACCTATGGGGATCTCATCCAAGAAATGGTATCAGTCGATTTTGTAATTAGAATAGAGCGCAAGAACGACGAGCATTCTATAGCTAATAGTACCTTTGATTTTTCAGACAATACAATAAGCCGGCTAATTAGAGACGGTTACGAAGAAGCAAAAGACCAGGGAACTAAAATATTGCAACAGAAGGACGCAGAACTCGAGTCACAATTAGTGGATAAATAAACCCTAATTGATTTATATCAATTGAAGCCTTTGATGGCTCCAATAATTGTGCTATGCCTATTACTGCCACTACCTAATTAAAAATTCATCAATACTCTATAATCTTAGGTCATCACCAGTTTTCCGTCTGAGGTATATTTAGCAATTCTCTGTGCACTTGGTTGATTTTCAGGAGATGGAGATGGAGGATCTTTAACGCTCAATGTGTCTATAGTTTGCTCTGGTTTTTCCTCTTCTAGCTCATCATTTTTCTGATCCAGGATATCTTTCTGATCCAAGTTGAAAATTGATTCATACAAATTACCTAATGATATTGTTGACTGGTTAAGATCAGCCAAACAACCCTTTTGAAGGTCAGGCTTGTCTTGATTTTCATCTATTATTTTCCACAGTTTCTTTTGGATCAATCTTATTTCTTCTATTCTTTTAAAATATTCACGACGGTAAGCATATCTATCTCGTTGTAGATGTTTTAGATTGGTTCCCAGCTCCCTTTTCAACTCGCCTCTAATGTGGTTATAATCATGGATCATAACTTCTACTCCAAGTTTGTCCTTAATGTAGATCAGGGTTTCCTCACGCGAATATCTTTTAATAATGCACTCTACTACAGTGTCTTTGATGTTTTCCCTTTGTTCCTCTGTCAATAACTTTAGCTAATAGTTTCCTGTATATGTTATTTCCGTAAATAAGCGGAGGGTTATTCCTTGATTAATGTCAACCTCAATTACTGCTCCCACAATCGCAGCGCAATATGCCTGAAGACCACTATCGACGAATGTAATTTTATATGTCATATGATCGATAAAAGTAAGATCAACTTTCAGTCAACGGTATATTTTTGTTGGCATTGAATCCAACTTGGAATAAGATACTCTGACTTACATAAATCACATAAAACTAGCTTTGGGCTATCGTACGTCCCTTTTTCTATCTGAGATTCCAGGTCATCTGGTACTCCTGTTATCCGATTACTGCAGATGTCGCATCTACTAACAAGGAGTTTAATTTCTCTATCTGCTCGTGCCGCTTTGAATTTCCAGATTGTGCTTATAGTGTTTGTAAATAATATAATCGTTGATCTAGAAGCCGGCTAGTCACTGGAGTGATGACAGGTCTGGATGTGTGGTATCATAGTTGGGGTGGCGAGAAACGCAGCTGATAAAAGTACTGTTGCTACTACGGCTAGCATTCCTATTTGTTTATTCATCAATGACTAATAGAATTTTATTCTATAAAAATCTATTCTAACTCCAGTTTGATTAGGAGTTGCCGCATTTGCGAGCATAACTTGGCCGCACATCGGAACCAGAACCACTGCAGCAATTAAACTTAAGAAAATGGTAACAAACCCATGTTTCGTACTCAGCATAGATTTTATTGTCGGTCTCTACGTACAAGTAACACATTTATAATTGTGAGTTAACTTTTAGATGGGAATGTTTATGAATCACGAAAGGAAGATGATGTTCACTGCGATAGGAATGTTTGCGGCTCTGTCCCTTTCTGTATTTCCATCCACAAATATGATTACAAATGCTCAATCTGACAACAAAACTCAGGGGATGAAGGAGGATGCACAGGGAAAGCTATTTGCATTAACCCAAAAATTTAATGAATTCCTCAATACCTCCGGTGTTAATCTAACCCTTTCGAGGGATGGCGACCTTTCAAGTAAATTAAAGGAATTAGCAAACTCATCCGCATTCAAATCATTATCTGAAAAGCTTATTCAAGCGGTTCAGGAGCTCAAGACAAACATGACAAATCTAGGAAACGGCACGACCGCCATAGGTGATCTTAGTCAAGACGCTGGTACTAACTTCACACAACTGATTCAAAAGCTCAAGGAATTGAAAGACAATCCTTAATACACTACAAATAACCATCTACTATTCTGTCTAGCCAAAAATCATATTTTGGTTCTTATATGGACTAAAGAGTATACTTTCCTTTTAAGTACATTCAACGCTTTTGCATAGAAGGAAATTTCCAATCCTGTAACAATACTTACTAAAGACTTCGGATTTGCGGTATAGACTAGACCACAGCACTATGACAGTAACGATTTTTTGAAACTCTTGATCCCTTGTCAACCCCTGCTGTTTCATCCCAGTTAACTTTTCAAGTCTTTGAAAAGTGTCTATTTCCCTTGGAGCTGTCTGAGAACGTCCTCCTTATGCCTGAGCAGAGCCTGTCATCTGATTTTAATTTAACTCTTTTCATCATAGTGTCAAGGAAGGCTCTATATAAAGAAGAACACGCGAATTCGCTCTATGGCATAACGATGCGAGCAGTGTTCTCATACTAAAAAGCGATCTTATGCCTCAAGCAACTGACTTGTGCTAACTGGGCTAAAGTTACTAGGAGGGTCACTTTACAATTGATAATTGCTATATATCGGGTCATTCGATATGTAAGTATTATTATGAAGACATACCAGAGTGGCTCAAAATCGTCGTGGTTTTGGGCATTTCAGATAGCCGTAGGCAGTATTTGTTTAATACTTTCAATCGTAGTTATGCTTTATGGTGCCCGTACTACAGCTGGGGCCTACATTTGGCTGTTCTTGGCTGGAATTGCTTTGATGATACTCGGAGCAGAAAGAATAGCAAGTGGGGTGCGGGCTAAAGGCGTTAGAAGATCATCTCGTTTGCTTAACATAGGTGTAGGAGTAGGAATTATTATATATATTGGCTCAGGTTTCTTTTTCCCTCAGTTTGCTACAAAATGGCTCATCCTCTTTCTTGGATTTGGTTTACTTGCAAATGGTATCATAAGAATAATCTCAGGTTTGAAAAAGAATGAAGAAGAATCGTTTGATTTTTCTTCCATTACGATAGGCATAGTAATAACGTCGTTATCTATACTGGTATTAGTATCTCCAAAATTTGGGTTGGCACTTCTTCTAATAATGACTGCTATTGCGCTGGCAGTGAGTGGGATACAAATAATAATTGCGGGAGTTAGGGGCAGGCCTAGGGCACTTTCTCAAAAGTACGCCAGCGAAATTTCTTCGACAAGACCGCCTGTAGTTGGTGAGCCAGAACCTTCTTCAAAAGGAAGAAAAGGGATATGGAAGAGCGGACATTGGTTCAGAGATGAACACTTAAGATATGCACTTTTCAGAGGAGTGAACTTTGGGTCTAGGAGCAAACTTCCTCCTTACCTTCCGATAGCACCACTCGAAACTAAAGAATTATCCCAGCTTGACTTGAAAAAGGAAATTGAATCGGTAAAATCAGAATTGGATCTCATGAAGAATCTTGGGTTCAACATTGTGCGTCTATTGATTTCATGGAAGGCTATAGAGCCTCGCCCAAATCCAAACCTGGAGGAGCTATTACCAGAAGGCAGGGAATATCTTACCTACATGAAAGAAATAATTGACGAGCTATACGCAAGAAAGATTTACGTAATTTTAGATTTTCACCAGGACATAGCAAATGAAGCCTATGGCGGAGACGGATTCCCAGATTGGGCACTGGCGATTGATAAGGAGCATGAACGGCCAAAAGCTTCACATCCCGATAAAAAATGGCAGATAAAATACATGATAAGCAAGTCCTTAAAACAGACATTCAAATCTTTTTGGGAGAATAAATTGACCAATCTAGAAGAGGGTCTTGAGAATTTTCCGGTTCGCACCCATCTAGAGAAAACCATTGGCCAGACCGTTAACTTCTTTAAATCATTGAACAACGGTCTTGGACACCCGGCAGTCCTAGGCGTTGAACCATTCAATGAGCCGCATCCTAATACGTTACCGAAAAAGGAATTTGAGGCCAAGTTCCTTATGGACTTTTATCGCAATGTAAACTCTGAGATAAGAAAAGTTGACAAAGATCTGTTCATATTTATTGAACCGCGAGTAGATTGGACCGTAGGAGAAAGTGGCATGCCCGTGACTTATGGAGCATCTCCACTTGCTGTAAAGGAATCATTTAATATGGATTTTATAAAAAAGGTCATGGTTGATAAGAAGATCGACTCAAAGAAATTAGTCACCTATCTACCAAATGATCTTTCCTCAAATTCCAGCTTTGGTAGTAACGGGGTCTTGTCATTTCATTTCTACGACGCAATGGCTGTAGCAAGCTCGTTTGTGAAAATTCCTGAAAGCCTTTATACTTATAAGGTGGAGTTTCCTACCATCTTTGCCCAGTTGCTTCAAGCTGCCACTGATCGTGGACTCGTACCCTTTCTAACAGAATTTGGTGCATTCCAAGAAGCAGAACAAGTACGCGAATATTTGGATCTCCAATTTAACCAAATTGAGACGTTTCTTCTTAACTCAACCATATGGAACTATGATTTGTACAATACTGAAGAAGGTAAAGACAATTGGAATTTTGAGAATTATTCTCTTCTGGGACCTAACAGAATACCACGAAATATGGATGTAGTTGCACGTCCATATCCTATGCGAAGCTCAGCGGAACCATCTCTCTTGTTTTTTGATGTCGATTCGAAGTATGCTTCCATTATTCTAAAGGGGCCAGTGATATCTGACGAACCGACGGTAGTCTATATTCCCTATAACATACATTACACTCCTGAATTTACAGTATGGGCGACAAGTAATGAACTGAAGTGGGACAAGGCAAATCAGCTTTTGTACTGGTATCCTTCAAAGGATCAACCGTTTAATCAGTTAATTATAGGAAAAGATAAGAAGTTGGATACCAACTTGCTGCCTGACCAATCAAAGGAATTATCTGGAAAGACAACCTTTTCCAGTACTTTCAGCTAATCGATACTATACGCGAATATACCTCAGCTATATCTGAAAATATGTCACGAGGTTATTCAATTCTATCCTTGATGCAAATTGAATTAATTAAGTCATTCCAATGGATAATTAATTTTATCTTTACATTCACTTTTTTGGACTAACGCGGAGAATTCCCCCACGAACGACTAGTTCAATACCGATAAGAATATTTGTAAGCGAGAAAACAATCTGATGATGATCGCCCATTGAAGGTAGTCTTGTTGGCAGGGGGTCGTGGTACTAGGGCAATGCCTTTTTCCCAATACTCTCCTAAAGTTATGATCCCTGTAAATGGAAGACCAGTAATAGATCATATCATAAGGTACCTTGCTAATTTTCCCGTCGTAGAGGATTTTATTATCGTATGCGAGTTTGACCATTTTGGACAGCAGATTGTAAATTATTTTGAAGGAAAAGAGCAGACTATAGGCAGAAGAATTGTTTTTGTCCAAGACAAAAAGAACGGGACCGGTGGCGCAATTTTGAATGTTGAGTCATTAGTCAGAGATGATGAATTCTTTGTAGCGTGGTTTGCAGATAATCTCTGTGCACTTGATATGGATCATTTAATTCATCAATACGATCTTTTAAAAAATCTTCAGGAAAAAAATCATGGGGAATTTATTGGGATTGTCACTACAAGAGATCACAGAAAAGAGGAAACGGGTATAGTTGTTTTAGATCCTAAAGAAAACCTTCGAATTAAAGAGTTCATTGAAAAACCACTTGTGAAGCTAGAATTGCCAGAGACACTTGGAATCTATCTTTTTAGTAGTAGTAATTTGTTTAAATTCATCCACTCGCAGAAGGAGACTAAGATTCTTGGTGATGCATTTGATCTATCTTTTGATATCCTCGCGCAAATACCACAGGTCGGCTCCAAAATATTCTCCTACCCTCTACCAAGTGATCGAGACTGGATAGATATCGAGTCTCCAGCTCATGCAGATAGGAACAAAGTTCTGGTAGAGAAGATACTATCACAAATGATAATGAAAAAGAAGAATAGTGAGCATGTCAGAGATCAACCATAATATAATTATTGATATCGTAAGCAATTGATCAATTATACTTGTTATACAACATTTTCGTTACTGTCAGTCAACCATCTTGACAGTGGAACATAGAGCAGAAACTCGTATTAGAAAAACAGTATCAAAATATTGATCACAGATACTGTCTTATTATTTCGCTTATTTTTTCTATCCCCTTAAATCCATCTGCGACGCTTTTCAGTCTTTGCGAATTCTCAAGATAGTTATTAGTACCTAGAGCTGCCTTCACGGCCTCTATTATCTGTTCCTTCTGGACCATATTTGGGTCTAGTTTGATACCAATTTTAAGTTGTTCAACTTTTTCAGAATTACCTAGTTGCTCTCCATGGTTTTGAATTGGAATGGTTATCATTGGCTTTCCATATATTATGGCTTGGGATATTACTGTATGTCCACCTCTAATTATGACAAGGTCTGAGAGGGCAAAAAGTTGATCCTTGACTGGACACCATTCGTAGTACAATATGTTTGGTGTTAACCTGACCGGATAGGTTGTGCCCCCAGGCCTTCCTTCAGACGCTATCCATTGAATATGGGGCATTGATTTTGCAGCTTCAATAATAGTAGAAAGAAGAGAGAGACGAGTTTGCTTGGGACCACTTATGTGTATAAAGACGATTGGCTTTGCCCTATCCAGGCCAACATCATTAGCTATTTTTGTCAAGTCCTCTTCATGTATCATATGAACGGGTACGATAAATCCTACATATTCAATTTTTCTTGATGTGACATCACAATCCCAAATGTTACGTTCCGATATGGTATAGGGTGGCGGAAGATCAGGAACCAATATTCTGTCAGAAGTACTCCAAAGCAATCCCATCAATTCTCCTGTTAGTTTTTCGAATGCTCTTGCTCCCCAGAATTGCCTCAGGCGAGGGGAAAGAAGAAGTTTTATTTGGTTGAGAATAACAATAGAAGGTCGTAAAAGGATTCTGGATGAAAAGAGAGGACTTAATCTTGAATCTGATACTACAACATCGGGAACAAATGTAGACATACTCTTGGTTTCTAGGAGAATTTGCTTACTAAAATTTGAAAGCCATAGCGGAAATTGTGCGAAGCTTTTCTTGACTGAAAATCCTGATTCACTGCTCCAGGCAAATTCCACTGGAGGTACACTCGAGCAATCATAACCATTCATTCTAATATACGGTACTGCTTCACCATATGAAGAAAACTTTGTGACGTAATCTTTTCCTAAATAATTAGCTAGAGCGACAAGACGTGATGCATGCCCAAGCCCTACACCATAAGGAGTAAGATAAATTTTCGGTGATATCTTTCATAAACTGTTCAAGTGGCCATAATAGGTTTTCGATATCACCCTTCGTTCGTTACTTTCCGTTTACTGGTTTTGATTGGTTCTCTTATCTAATTTGCTCTTGTACGTTATCATTCCCCTATCCCGTTAATTCTACCATTCGCTCGCATCAGTACAGTTATGATAGATAATGACCAGTTAAAAGTTATGGTCCTTAAACTGAGCCTCTAATTAATTTACAGAAGTTCTAGTGTAACCTTATCACTTTCAATGGGGTCTCACCATGATCCAAGATAAGTGCCACTTGGAGAAAATATCTGTATGCGATGGTTGGCTGTATCAGCTACGTATACGTTACCTGCATTATCTATATCTAAACCGGTGGGAGAAGCAAAATGTCCATTTTGTGTACCAATTTCTCCCCATGATCCTAGATAAGTGCCACTTGGAGAAAATATCTGTATTCGATGGTTCTCTGTATCAGCTACGTACACGTTACCTGAATGACCGTCAATAGCTACGGCTGAAGGATATTTGAATTGCCCATTTTCAGAACCCACTACACCCCACGATGTTATGTAGGTACCGTTTGAAGAGAATTCCTGTACACGATTATTGCGTATATCAGCTACGTATACTTTACCTGAAGCATCTGTATCCAAACCAGCGGGTAATCCAAACTGTCCATTTTCAGAGCCCACTACACCCCACGATGTTATGTAGGTACCG
>JBAWET010000033.1:0-2428 GCA_049591355.1 Nitrososphaeraceae archaeon | reverse complement strand
GTTGAATCGAGCCAGCTTGACGTATGGTATTGGTGATTATCGTAGATGACCTTCAAGTTATGTTTGTCGGCTGTTTTGGCGACAGTTTTCAACTCTTTCATAAACGCTTTGGGATCTTTTTCGTACGCTTCCCAGTAGAATGCATATCTAATATGATTCATACCGGCTTTAGATATTAGAGCAAAACTCTTTTCATAGAAGTCCGATGGGAAGGCAATGGGATATCTCGTCGATTGTATACTAGTATGAAAACCCCTTACGTCCACCCCAACATACGGCTTGGGATTTTCTTTTGTTAACGCCTTCTTGAAATAAGCATAGCTTAATTTGTAGTCTAACGTAAGAAATGTTCCAATAAGAAGTACGTACAAAACAACTGCAAATATAACGTAGCTTACTGATTCCGTGCATCTGACTACATAATTTCGTATTTATAACTTGGACTATCGATAAGTTAGAGTCGTTTGCCTAGGATATTTGACAAACTCATTTCTTCTAACTTTTCACCAACTGGATAGCCAATTCTTCGCTGAAGATACTATAAGTTTACGGAAATAAGGACGTCCTTAATTTCGGACCTAGTAGTGATGAAGCATTCTTAGATAGAATAGAAGTCGATTGGAGATATTACTGGTAAGCAGAGATGATTTTCAAGTGACCCTTACAAAATGAGTGCAGGATGATAGTTAGCTCTTCAGCGATAGCGGTGGATAGTAGGAACGATGATAGAAACATTGAACTGAGTGTACAATCTGAGGTAATAGCAATTACAAACACAGAGTCAGCCGCCAAAATAGCAGAAGAGAATGGCTTTATTCGTCTTAAGAGCGGTACAATCACCGCCATCCCAGCTATTCTCTTGAATGGAGGTGCACTGACTAATTTTGATGTAATCGTTTTTCTAACTGAGGTGCTAAAAGATGTTCCAAACTTTCATGCTGCAGCTGTCATATCAGAAGCTGTAACTAAGTTGATTCCAGGTCTTTCTTGTGACTTAGCGTCACTGATGTTGATATTTCAATTGTCAGGACAATTCAACTTGACGGTATGCGTGTCATCATATTGAGTTAGATTTTCCGTTACTGATAACTTGAATCTAAAAGTCTTGTCATCGACAGGACACTGTGGCAAAATAAAAGAGATGCTAGGATAGGAGCATTGCAGATAACCGCGGACGCATTCTACATAGGAAACGATCATACCACTTTCCTGACTAAACTGCGCACTAGCTATTTGATCAGCGTTTATTCCAATTAAATTTCCAATCAATGTCACATTGTCCCCGGCAGATGCTGAGCCAGGGCCAGTAAGCTTCACTTCAGGTTTAACGATATTGGTGAATTCACTGGAATTTGCGGATGGCTCTTTTATTGGCTCAATCTTTACAATAATTGTCGCTACATTGCTATCGTGTTCGCCATCAGAGACCTTATAGGTAATGGTGTCTTGCCAGCCATTGGATAGATCACCGACACATTGAGAGTCCGAAATACTTGAAGTAGATTTGGCTGTGTATACCAAGCTGCCTACGTTCTGATTTAAGACCTCAGAACCACAATCTGGCTCTTTGACTATGATGGCTGTTAGGTCCTTACTATCTTCGTCTGTCACATCCAACATTATTTCCATCGGCTTGCCCGGCTGAGTTTCACCAGAGACGTCGTGTGCAACCGGTGCGAAGCTAGTTTGAACGGTTTGTGATGGAGGAGCTTCCGATGGAATTACCTCTGATCGATTTGGCAGGGGTAACTCATCAGGCAGCATCGTCGAGGGTATAAGTCTGATCGTTGCCACGTTGCTGGTATTTTTACCATCACTTACTTGATAGGTAAAACTATCTTCTTGATGTCTTTGAATATCAAGGTCAATAAGCTGTTGATAATAAACAGTGGCGCTATCATTTTCTAAGATAATTGGCATTTGCGAGAATTGCGGCTGTGTCACTACAGACGCTACGAGCTTATCCCCATCAACATCAGTCGTGTGTTCAAGGAGGTTTATGCGGATTGGCTGGTCGGATGTAATTGGAACGGAGAAATCATTTGCAACGGGAGCACTATTTTCTGAATTCGACTCAGCAGGCAGTACTGGTGGTAAAGGTTGCGTAGTATGAGGAACAAGATTTATCATTATTTTAGCCTTGTTGCTATATTGCTTGCCATCAAATACATTGTACGTAAATGTGTCTTCACCGCCAGCTGGTAGGGCAGGGCCGCTAGAGCTATTAGAAGGATCGTGTGGACTGTAGACTATAATACCATCGCTATTGATTCTTGAGTCATCGACATCACCGTAAGAAGGTTTGTCTGTTATTCCTGCGCTTAAGCTGTCCTGATCTTTATCCCTTGTGAGCTGCTTCAAATCTATTGTCACAGGCGTACCAATTTCAGTGGTATACCTGCTGTCATTGGCCTGAGGGGGATTATTT
>JBAWET010000032.1:0-21178 GCA_049591355.1 Nitrososphaeraceae archaeon | reverse complement strand
TAAATACTCTCGCCTCATTATTAATAGATTTTATACCTAGAAGTGAGTGTTTCTGCATTAACGTTTTCACAAATGGGCTTCAATAGTGGAAATTATGTTTCTTTATGAAATTTGATAGGATCTCAATTTTTATGATATAGAAACTTAATAGTTATAAAATCTTTTTAATAAAAACTATAAAACAATATATAGAATTTATATAGAAGGAGACATTATAATATAATAATCACAAATAACTGAGGCGATAGGAAACGTACAACAAAGAAACATGTAGGGGGTGTGGCAATCGACTACTACCCAAAGTTAGATGCGTCTTTTGTAACGAATACACCAATTGGTCATGTCCTGCATGTAAACGAATTGAAGACGTTACTCATGTACACTAGGATTGCAATGATGATACGATGGGACGTCTTGCCATCTGCAGAGGTGCATTCAAAATTCTCGATTTGAAATAATTAATACCTAGTAGATTACAAAGCACAGTTGATTGACAAATTTTTCTCTAGACTGGCATAGTAACAATAGTCATTACGCAAGTTGAAATGATTCATATTAAAATCAAACATAAAGTTTGAAAAGCCGTAAAGCCTTGAAAAAGTAAACAATTGACAAAACACAGTTAGCTATGTTTTATTACCTTTAAGAGGATCAGTATGTCTTTTAGAGCGGATAGGACAGCTGTCGCGTTCAACTTCTACGTAGATCTTTGAAGGGGTAGCGAGATTTAGAACTTGCCTTACTCTCTCTTCTATAGAGTCTATGACAAGTTCTATGCTGTCTGTATTCATATTATCAGCTAGGCTCACATCCATTGCAACCAGAACATCCTTAGGCCCAAAATGCATGGTCCGAAGTGAGATGACGCGATTGACCTCCTGAATGCTAAGGACGGATTCAATTATTCTATTGTAATCTCTCTTTGAGATAGCCTCACCTATCAAAAGGGCTCTGTTTTCTTTAGCTAGGAAGAAAGCAAATAGCATCAGTACTATTCCTATTGCTACAGAACTTAGCGCATCGTATATCGTATTTCCGGTCAAATCCGACAAGTATAAACCAACAGCGGCGATACCCAGACCTAGGAGAGCAGCCGAATCTTCAACCATTACTGTAAGAATTGTCGGATCTTTGCTTTCCTGAAATTCTGTTAAAAGCATTCCCAGAGAGAATTTTTCTCCCCTCAACTCGATAGTCTGTCTGAACAACTTGAAAGCAATTCTGAGCGCATTCCCTTCAAAAACTGCAGAAATAAGAAGAATGACGTAGCTTACACCCACATTCTCGATATGGGCTATTGGATTATACAAGGAGCCGAATCCCTTTTCTAAGGAAAGTATCCCAGATATGCCAAACAGCATCGTGGCTACGACAAATGACCAGAAGAACTGCTCTTTTCCGAATCCGAAAGGGTGCCTCTCGCTTGGAACCTTTGTGCTTGTTCTAATGCCAATTAACAATAATACCTGATTGAATGTATCAGAAAAGGAGTGATAGGTTTCAGACCACATAGCGCTACTCCCAGTCATTATGGCAGCTATCATCTTAGCTATGGCTATTCCAAGGTTTCCGAAAAGCGCAGCGTAAACTGCCTTTTTGGAGCCGGCGACCAATTATTTTCTCCTAAATTGGCTGAACCCGCCCTTCTGTCCTAACGAGAAGAAACACGGAATTAAAGATCAATGATCTCCTTCATAAAGATATTCGGATCCATGCTAGAAAAAATACTTAGATCTATCTTTCCACCTTGAGACATAACTCCTTTCAATAGCTTTGCTGCGCCTTCTTCATTCCACCAGCGCTCGCCAAATCTATCTTTTAGGTAAGTTTCTAACTCGGCGGCTCTAGACGCGGCCATTAGATAACTTGGCACGTACATGATAGCTTCGGGAAGAATATGATGTAACATCCAATACTGGCCAGGAATTTTAAATCCAGTATACTTCTTGATCAATCGCTCATAAAGTTGACTAGCTTGGTCAATAGATAAGTCCTTCCTCCAATATTCCATTTTCATTAGGGAATTGGCCGAATAAAACGTGACAAAAAATAATTCCATAAATTTGTTCCTTTCGACAAGTTTATCCAAAAGTTTCTCGTTCCGTATGCCTAATGCAGAATTCAGATATAATGGGTTCATTGTTAGTCGTTCAAGGAATATTGAAAATATCTCTGCAATTCCCATCGGAAACTTGTATTTGTTAGCATAGCTTAGATTAGTGTCTATGGTTGCAGCATGAACTGCGTGTCCTGTCTCATGGTAACAGCCTTGAAGATCAAAGTATGGACTTTCACTCTTGTACAAAACCCTAATGTCATTTGGGATTTTGACGAAGAAGCATATAGGTGAAGGGTATTTTGTTGGTCGATCCTCCACATCAAATGATATAGCAGACAAATCAAAGCCCATTAATTTTAGAGTCCTTTTAACAGCCATTACTGGGTCAACTTTCGCAAAGGGTTTTTCCACGTCTCTAAAAATTCTGTTTCGGAAATAATAAAAATCGTCGTAATACTCTGGTGTTCTTCCAATAATCTGTGAGGCTAGTGACAGAGAGTGAGAGAACGGCCGTCTTGCACCCTCTCCCATCTTAGTCACAAGTCTCTTTAATTGGGAATATGTGACTTGCTCACTTTCAAGGTAGCTCGATAATGGATCAAGGTTTGAGCGATAACTATTTTTAACTAAAGGATTATCCTTTTTTGAAAACCAGGAAAATAAATTTCGTATTATGTTGAATCTTTTTTCAATCGTAGGTGCAATAAAATGGGTTTTTGCGATGAACTCATCGAAAACAGATTTTCTTGCCTTGATGTCGTCCTCTGTACTGTTAAATTGTCTCCAAGTATTCCAGTTAACTCGCGCATTTTTAATTCTGTATTTCCCGTTAGTGCTGATTATCTTTTCCCGTCTCAAACGATGCAGCCTAAGTTCAAGATTTTTTGTCTTAGCATCAGCTATCGTCTCGATAGCTGATAAATAAAGTAAACGAGGTTCAGAGAAGAATTCGACGAAAATCTCGGCGTTTTGCATTGCCATCAAAGAAAGTCGCTTTAGAACCTTTTCGCTGTGACTAAGGCCAGCGTATTGCCTGAATGTTTCATCGGAAATGGCAACGGAAATAGCCTCATCTACCACACACCAATTATCTATATTCACGGACAAATCAACTTTATCACTATTAACATTTCCAGATGTATAATAATTATTCTTATGATGTGAAATGCGTTAAGATACTTGTCACATAATTATTGTAATTATAATTCCAAACATATCTGCCGACAATGACTTTTCTCTCACAATTCAGAATAATTTTTTGGCCCAAGACCGTGATGAATTGAAATAGCCACAAAATCAACTCGACTCAATTTAAAGTACATTGATTTTTCCTTCTAGTTTCCATGAAGGAAGATGGAATAAAGTACTAGAAAGCAATGATACAATGTTTAGAAAATATTACTACAAGGTTATTCAATTATGACAGTATGATTTAACGTGCTGTACTTGACAGAATTTTTGATGGCGAATTTTACTAATCATTGGATTAAGGAGTCGAAGAAGGATACTTCAGGTAAAATTAGGGACACGTTGCGCTCCGAAAAACCACTAAAACCTACCATGGAATCGGCAAAAAATAGATTAGGTATACAAACACAAAAATTGGATGCTTTATTGGAAAAATTGAAAGCAAAAGATCGTTCTCTCTTTACTCAGATTGTTACTCAATTACAGCATCATGAGGGACCCCATAGTAAGATGCTTTCAAATGAATTATCTCAAGTGAGAAGAACAATCAAAACCGTTTCGCAACTCAAATTGTCCCTTGAGCAGGTCCATATGAGGCTTGAATCAACCATAAACTTGGGCGATGCTATGGCAGCATTGAAACCTGCGGTAGGTACATTATCTACAGTAAAAACAGGGTTGAGTGGTGTGATGCCAAATGTTGATACAGAATTAGGGGAAATAAACGACATATTTGGTGATATAATGATGAATGCAAATACAGCGGGTGAAGTAGGGTTTGCATTAAACCCAGGAGCCGGTGAAGACGTTGATAATATTCTTTCAGAGGCAAGTGCTATTGCAGAACAGAGGGTGACTGATAACTTTCCGGATGTGCCACTTGGATCATTCGGCAGCGGATCATTCAACAACTCTAGGTCTTCAATTGGGGAACATTCGCAATAGAGCCCCTAATTGAGATGCAATGATCGTAGCTTTACGAAAAGTTTCTGCACTACGAACCGTTTTTCATACTCCTTTTTCTTCTGGATAGTCCCCCTAAAATTATCTGCATGAAAATTATTGATAGAAATCACACAGACGTTTCCCTCTACAAGATCTAAGCACATTGATACTCTCAGCAAGTTTAGTAAAATTGGGCAAGAAAAATGACCACTTGACCATAACTGAGTCTCTAAATTGTTTAATGAAGGCAGCTGAAAGCCAGAATTAAAGGGCCTACAGCCTCATTAATCGGGCAGTAAATAATTTAATGGTGAGGCCGATATCAGGATTGGGGGGAGCAAAACGGATTCACAAGAACACAGTGAAAATAGCGGCCTTGTAAGCGGCGTCATAGTACTGTCGACCTTTCCATCTGAGGACCTTGCAAAAAAAGTCGCACAGGGATTGTTAGAAAGAAAATTATGCGCTTGTGTGAACATTATGAAGGTAAGTTCAATATACAGTTGGAAGGGAAAGATAGAGGACGAACAAGAATTTCTTTGCTTCTTCAAAACTACGACGATCAAATTAAGACAACTCAAGGAAGAGATCCGGAAGGTGCATCCGTATGAGGTTCCTGAAATAGTTGAACTTGAAATGAAATCTGCGTCCAGCGATTACTTGAGCTGGATGGTCGACGCCACATTGTCCTCACCATAAACCTACACTATATTCTTGTAAGTTATCCTATGTCTTTTTCTTTACCTTATAGCAAATCTTAACAGGGCAACAATTCCCCCAAGAGAAGATATCCTGAGGCCAATATCAGTGGAGGAGTCCATTCCATAAGCTTTCGCTCCCAATGCCTCTGTCGTGTTCAATAGAAGTACAATCTCCTCCTCGGTAGCATTCTGAAAAACTGTGTCCGAGTACAAAAGATATTGTATTGCTTTCAGCTTGCTTGCTTGATTTACCTCCTTCATCCCTATTGCAAATTTTGGTTCTCCCTTACTCACAAGATAAAATACTTGATCGAGGACAGTGGAAACGGTACCAAGTTTGGTATCCTTCATTACTTCCCTTAAAGAATCGGATCGAAGTGAGACATGAATGCCATCCTCCCCTGCAACATCGATCCCCTCTATAATTTTAGTTCTTACTTTGTTGCTACCACTATTCTCCATCTGATTAGAGAAAAAATTATGAAATCTCCGTTTCGTCTCTCCTGGGCCAAACATGATCACATTCTGATTTGTTATATTACTTGTCAAAATGGTTTGGACGGCGGCCACAACTTCTCCAAAGAATGTTTCGATGTTTGGATTGAGCTTTTTTGAACCACTATATCTCTTGCCACTCTGACCAGAATATATATTTGGCAAAATCTTCAGATGGGTTCCTGTTACTAAGGCCACAGCTGCCTCTTGTGTGTCAATCGCAACTAGAATGAAAGTTGAATTTTCGATTGACTTATTGACTATCTCGAGTTCGGATTCCTTCCAGAGCCTGTTCTTATCGAGCGTTACCATGTCCCCTACTGATATTGCTACAGAATGATGCTGTCCTTTGGGCACTAGTTCATTATCCGTGTTTATTATGACGCCTCCGACTCTTAATCTGCCAACGGAACCATCAAAACTAACAGTCTGAACTTTTATCAAAATTCTAACTCTGATGCGTTCTCCTTTGTCGGGTCTTGAATATTCCTTGACTTGCTTAATAACCCGAGTGGTATCAGCAATTAACGTATCTTCAATGTCAATTATTCTTCTAAGCGTGAAAAGATCATCAGGGTCTTGAGGAATAATTATCAGGGCTTTACCTGAAGAACCTTTGGCCTCTCTAATAATCATAGAAATTCTTCAATAATCAATAGGAGATTGGATTAAAAATATTCACTCCGTCTTATCATTTACTCGTTCGCCGCTTAAATCAACATTGGCTCATTCGGGTAATTCTTGTCCAGCTGTCTCAACCTTTTTACGTCCAGCTCCATCCGAACTCGTTGTCTCATCTTTTTTAACCTGGGATGATTTCAAATACTCCTCTGTCCACTCCTGAGTAATTACACCGGATTCTACAAGATTAACTAGCGCGTTTGGTGATGCGTTTCCGCTCACTTTTCCCGTTTTTCTTCTAGTTTGTCGCCATCTCAATTGTGTGTTGCCGCTCTTAGATGAGTAAATGATTCCAAGAATCTCTTTAGCATTAACGAATGTTATTTCGCGCATTTTTTTAAGGGTAACCTTGTCAGCCGCTTCGATATAAATAGCTCCGGGTCCTTCTTCGCGTTCAGGGAATACTTCAAAGTCTTGCAGATATGATTCTGGTATAAATGATTTGCAAGTACTAAATATGATATACTTCCTAAAGCCCTCAAGAGAACAGGTCGCTTCTATCCGAACCAATCTCATTATGAGAAGTATTGCGCCATTTATCAAGGTTCTGACATATAGGTACTTACGACTGTAAATCTAGAATATGGCGATATAGCGTTGAAAAAAGATAACAAAACAGGAAAATACCAGAGGGAGGCCATGAAAATATTCTTCGATTTCTAGGTTCTCACTTTAGTTAAGTATCCGGTGGACAAACTCCAAACTCAAGATCTAATTCATTTTTTGTCAGTAGGGCTACTTTCGTCATCGTTTGTCCAATACTAGTGACCTATAAGCTGGAATAAAAACGACGTCATAGCCAATGATATGAGTCCTTTCATATTCATTTCCCAGTAAAGATAAGATAGGTCATAACTATTCGAAACCTAAAACTTTGTGTTTGGAAAAAACATTTGCAATTATTCCTGAAAACTGTTGGGAAGAGTGGCATCATGCCAGAGATACTGAAAATAGTCTTTTGCAAATTTAGCGAGGCCAATATGATCTGCCCATATGGCAATGGGCTCAAGATTACCCTGTCCACTTTTGGCCTCACCCAAGAGAATTATGACTTGACTAGTATCCCCTATGACTCCTCCACCAAACATGCTATCCTTTACCCTAACATCGGCTATTCTCGAAATTGCCCGCACAGTGTCCGAGTTTGTCTTCCCTGATGCCAAAACTGTGATCTTGACTCCTTTTTCCGATAACACTCTTAATGACGGCTGCATCGTTCGTGCTATGTTGTCTGATATTTGAGGAAGTGCTATTAATAGCTCCTTCTGACAAGTTTCGATAATTTCCATCACTTTGGTTGCTATATTGTACAACCCTCTGACAACCCATATTTCGGGTCTTTCTTTTACACCTGTTTTTTCGTAAAGGGGGGTAAGTTCCGCGATTACTAGAGTCTCACTTGCTTTCAGTCGACTCTCTATTAGCATCTTTGTTGTTTCTATGGCCGTATGGGGCGATTTAGGAAAGAATTTCTGCGGTCTTGAGCTATTTGACTCAATCCATCCTTTTTCTTCCAGCGAATTCAGGACATCATAAATTTTAGAATATGGAACAGAAGATTTTTTACTCATCTCCGATGCATTCATCGAACCAGACTCTAATAGCGCTATGTACACTTTGATCTCATAACTTGTTAGACCCAGGTCTTCCATCGCTTTTCTTGATTTGTCGCTAAGGTCCATAAGGCTCGGTAGACAGTGCCGGAAACACGATAATATACTTATTTATCCACTAATTTGATGAACTAATAATAAACTATCAATAATTGATGAAATAAACCTATTCACCTTATTATTCCTAACAGTATATTTAAATATGAAATCGACCGAGCTCCCACTGTAAAGGTAAGGGTAGGTAGAATTCAATGGAATTAATTCAAATATCAAATATGACGAGCAGTAACAAATTAAGTACACAAAAGACGACTATACGACATACTCAAAGTATCTGTCCTGACTGTAACATGATCTTGGATGCTGAGGTCTTTGAAAGAGATGGCAAAGTCTTCATGACAAAGACATGTCCAACGCACGGTGAATGTGAGGAGCTATACTTTGGATCTTACAAGATGTATAACAAATTCAGCACATACTGGATGGACGGCAAAGGTGCACATGCACCAAATGTAATGGTCGACAAGTGTGCTTGTCCAACTAACTGTGGACTGTGTACCAATCACTTATCTCACTCAGGACTTGCTAACATCATTATAACTAACAGATGTGACCTCACATGCTGGTACTGTTTCTTTTACGTAAAGAAGGGCTTGGAAGGTGCCTATCTGTACGAACCTAATCATGAACAGGTAAGGGCCATGATGAAGACTCTAAAAGCACAAAAACCCATTGCGGGTAACTCGATACAGATTACTGGTGGGGAGCCGATGTTAAGAGATGACCTCTACGATCTTATCAAAATTATGAAGGAAGAAGGAGTCGATCATATCCAACTTAACACTAACGGCATAAAATTGGCATTATCACCAGAAACTATGCGACAGGTAAGAGAGGCTGGTATAAATAATCTATATTTATCATTCGACGGTGTAACACCAAGAACTAACCCCAAGAATCATTGGGAAGTTCCCTCCACTTTAGAGTCTGCCCGAAAATGCGGTATGACTGTGGTATTCGTCCCTACTGTAATAAAGTCAATTAATGATCACGAGCTAGGTGGAATTATTCGATATGCTCAAAGGAACTTGGATGTGGTTCACGCCGTTAACTTCCAGCCAGTTTCATTGACAGGAAGAATGACTAAAAAGGAACGAGAAAAATATAGAATAACCATTCCTGACTGTATAGAGAGAATTGAAGAACAGTCAAATGGAGAAATTTCTAGCGATGCGTGGTTCCCAGTACCTTCATGCATGCCTATGACCAATGTCATTGAAGCGTTTAGTAAGAAACCGAAATACGAACTTTCTATTCATTTCGCTTGTGGTGCCGGAACCTATGTCTTTGAAGATGTGGATACAAAAAAACTAGTCCCTCTGACATCATTCGTGGATCTTAAAGGAGTATTAGAGTACTTCGAAGAAAAAACAGATGAAATCAGGTCAGGCGCAAACCGTTATTGGGCCATATTGGAAGTTGTGCGGAAGTTGAATCAATTTGTTGACAGAGAAAAGCAACCACATGGTCTTAATTTGGCAAAAATGTTCTCGAGTATTTTGCTGAAACGAAGCTTTGATTCTGTTGGATCCTGGCATATAAGATCTCTGTTCCTAGGGATGATGCACTTCCAAGACAAGTATAACGAAGATTTGGAAAGATTGCAGAGGTGCGATATACACTATCTCACACCAGATCTGAGGATTATTCCATTCTGCGCGTTCAATGTCATTCCTGAGTGGTACAGAGATAGAATACAAAAGAAATACAGT
The DNA here is from genome assembly GCA_049591355.1 of Nitrososphaeraceae archaeon. Classification (GTDB taxonomy): domain Archaea; phylum Thermoproteota; class Nitrososphaeria; order Nitrososphaerales; family Nitrososphaeraceae; genus TA-21. The sequence continues at coordinate 11,724 of JBAWET010000032.1, read as the reverse complement.
ATACCAGTTGAGGAGTGGGAAAAAGCTCATGGACAAACTCTTGAAGCAGGACTGTATAGAGGCCTTATGAGGAGAGGAAAACCAGAGGCACAAATGGGATGTGCAATGTCTGAGATGCACAAAGCAGCATCTGAAGCTACGGCTGCAGAAGATGCAGACCACAAAGGAGTCGAACTTAGGAACGGAATGGCTGGCGCATAGCACAACCATTTCGTTAAGATAAGTTCAGACGGTAAAGTGACTAACATATCAGAGTAGATATATCCTTATTTTTCTCCTTATCTTTACAGTTCAAATCTGACGGCTAAAAGGAAGAAAACCGATAGACTTTTTTCTGGGTAATTGCAAATTATTCCCATATCAAAAAGTCCTAAAATTTTATTTTGATTAGTATTCATTGCGAGACACGGACTGATCGGTATTCTCGTTTTTCTCATTGTTAATGTTGTGAGGACGAGTTGTAAGAAGAGCATTACTCGGAACAGGTGAATCAGTTCCTCTTCATGAGATAGTAGCACAATCTTTTTGGAATTGTTCTTGATAAGATTTAATTGATTGTGAGGTTGCCACTCCTCTATGTCTAACATGAAGTACATCCAAGTAGAACCGCAGGAAGATGTTGCAATTATACGAATCAACAGACCAGAAGCTCTCAACGCAATGAATACAGACGTGATTTCAGAGCTGTCACGGGCAATAGACATAGTAGGCGTCGACGATGGAATTAAAGTTGTAATTATCACGGGTGCGGGGGATAGATCATTTTGTGCTGGCGCCGATATTTCATACATGGTAGATATTGATCCGATGACTGCGGAGAGATACGCTTCTTCTGCTCAATCAGTCCTAAATAAGATTGAAAAATTAGAAAAGCCAGTCATCGCTGCGGTCAATGGATTTGCATTGGGTGGTGGTTGCGAATTGGCAATGGTCTGTGATTTGAGAATAGCGTCAAGCAATGCCAAATTGGGACAACCAGAAGTGACCATAGGAATACCACCAGGATGGGGGGGAACTCAGAGATTGATGAGAATTGTAGGCCCAGCTAAAGCTAAGGAACTAGTATTTACAGGTAAGATGATAACAGCAGACGAAGCATTTCAGATTGGGTTGGTCAATAAGATCGTCAGCTTGAAATCAGAAGATGAATTGTCGGCTGAAATACCTGCTGGAGAAAACGACAAAGAGAAAGAGAAAGTAAGGGCAAAAAGCATTGCAAAACAACTAAACATGAAGTTAATGGCCGAGTGTATATCAATGGCCAAGGAGATTGCCAAGAACAGCTCCAATGCTGTAAAGGTAAGCAAGATGTTGATTAACAGAGGAATGGATACAGATCTTGACACAGGTTTGCGTTTGGAGATATATGGATGGGCGTTGTGCTTTGCTCATGAAGACAGGAAGAAGATGATGACTACCTTTTTGAACAAAGGAAAAAAGTAAATGGCAAGTATTAAGGGAAAAGCTAAGGTTACCCATGTCAATTTTCTTTTTCCGTACTTTATAGAAATCTGCATCCGCAGTAGATATGCGTAAATGGTCATCAAAGACAGGGTTAGTTACATTCAGGCAGGTTCTGAAATAATATATGCTCCATTGCTTGGGCCACACACATACGCGTTTGCTTCTATATCAGAATCCAAAAAACCCTTCCGCATGGAATCTGCTATTCGAGAAGCGTCCACACCCTCCCCTGACTGACTAAAAGCAATTATGGAAGGCCCTGCGCCGCTAATCGTAACGGCAAGAGCACCATTATTTAAGGCATATTCTTTTACCTTATCAAAACCTTTTATCAAACCCTTCCTAGTTGGTTCTACAATGGCATCCTCAATTCCATTGGCAATCATTTTTACGTCATTTAGGAGGAATCCACTCACTACCATACTCGCATTGGCGATGTTTTCTACAACTCTACTCAGTGGTACTTGTTTTGGCAATACACTTCTGGCGATTTCAGTTTTCTTTTCAGGTACTGGAAGCTTTGGAATTGCCACTACAAGTATGAGGTTCCCAGGTGGCTGAATTCTAGTGAATTCCAGCCTAGGTGAAGATCTTGCTATCACGAAACCACCCAGTAGTGATGCAGCCACATTGTCGTAATGCCTCACGCCAGCACTTGCAATCTCACCTTCAGCTGCAAATTCTACAAGTTTTTTCCTTTCAAATCCAATCTTAAACAAATGGTTTACGCCCATCACAGCAGCTGCTGCAGAGGCTGCGCTACTTCCAAGTCCGTATCCGGGTGGCACCCCCTTCAATACAGAAAGTTCTATGTCATTTTCAATTCCACTTTCTATACACAATTTCTTGACGGCCAAACCAGCCGAGTTCGAATTGACGTCTGATGGAATTTTTAAATTAAAATTTGATTTGTCAGATAAAATTATGTTTATTTTTCCAGTCTTTGTTTCATGTTTTCGAACAGTTACCTTGTCGTGGAATAAATCTAGGGCAAGCCCGAAGACATCAAAACCCGGTCCAATGTTCGCAGTTGAAGATGGTGCGACAGCTTCACACGATTGAATACTCGCACTGTCCTGAATATCAGTCAAATTTTTCCTCTCCTTGACTTAACACTCTTGAAAGCGAACCAGTCAGGTTTAACATGCCGTTCATCGTCAGATTGGAAAATGGAATCGGAGTTTGCATGACCCCGTTCCTGTACATACTCTGTAGAATGTCCCTGGTGAGGATCTTGTAATCTGTGCTAGTCTGTTGCTGGCCAGTATCAGAGTCGATTGCTTTTTCCAGTAACAATCTGGATGATGCCCATCTCATGATGTCTTGGATTCTGTCTGCGATAAGGTCCCTTTTTGTCATTACGTCTATCTGTGCTATCTTCAATCTCATTCTTACTGATGCCGCAATTAATGCAATAGAAACGTAGTTTATGGGGGTGGATACTAGCATGCCGTCAAGTGTAAAGATGTTAACCTTATTATCGGATCGAAAATTCGTTACAAAGTAAGGACCACTCGCGCGATAGACAAACAACTCAATCTGGCCAGGAGTATCAATAATCACGTGATCAGGATTTAGACCATCTACTTCAGATTGTACTTCGTCTAACTTCGTTGCGACAAGGTCGGCAGCCATTATCAGTGCCCCATTAGGTCCCAAGTTAAATTCAGTCATGAGTTTTTCAATATCTACATAATTTCTAATATCCACATCCGGTTTGTAGGGTAAATGTATAACACCTGGATCCAGGTTCAGCGTGATAGCGAACGCTCCATTATCACTATACCATTCAACGATTTTAGAAGTAAGTGTTGATTTACCTGAACCTGCAGTACCTGTAACAAAAATGGCGTCCAAAAGTGTTCAAATCGAATTAACAGGCTGATTATATTTAGTTTCTATTAATTATTATATGCCTAATATTCATGAATCCAATGACAACTTTTGAAATGGAGGTTAGTGGCAATTGCGGCCAGCATAGTTCCTTTCCTGATCTTATTTATCTTAACTCCTGTCTCTCCTGAGGATGTATTTTCAGTTGGAGTTATTCCTTTCATTTGTTCTGTAGGAGCAGTTATGGTAAGAATTCTATTGCAGGCGTACCGCTTTAGATACTTTATCAAACACTTTATCGGCCCTAATTTGAGTTCAACTGGAAAAATAATGGTGGCCCGCATGGCCGGAGAATTTGTGACACAAACCACTCCTTCCTTTGTGGGTGGTGAAATAGTTAGAATTGCCTGGCTCGTTAAGAATGGCGTTTCTACCGGTGACGCCGCATGGGTTGCAACCACGGAGATCATTGCAGATGTGTTTGCTGGTACGGTATTGGCTTTCATGGCAGGAGCGCTTGCACTATACCATGGAGGCACTTTCATAGGGATAGTCGTAATTCTTGTGACTATTCCAATCTTCAGTTTTTGGTTTTTGGTGGTACTTTTTTCAGCTCACAGGAACATTCAACTGCCACACTTTGCAACTAAATTGTTTCAAAGATTTCTTTCAACAGAGAGATCCTTGCGAATAGTGGCTTCGACCAATATCGCACTCTCAGATTTGTGTAAAATGAGCAGAACCCATTTCAAATCGAGAGAGTCAGTCAAGGTGTTCTCTGTCGGCATAGCGATGACTTTTGTCGCATTTCTATTTCAAGGCTTATCCTTTTTCGTACTCGCAAACGCCGTACATGAGCATATAGGCCTGCTTGAATCATTAATGGCAACTTCTGCTTCAACTGCTCTGGCTACACTGCCCATCACTATAGGAGGCTCTGGCTTAGCCGAACTTGGGGTTTGGGCATACATATCCAATCTTGGAGGTATCCCACACTTTGCCGATATTCTGAACGATTCACAGCTGTCGGTAATTATAGCATGGAGAATAGCAACATACCATATTCCACTTGTAATAATGTGGATATGTCTTATGAAGATAACAATCGGTAAGGGATCAATCACAATAAGATCCAGCAATTCCAAAGATGGCAAAACTGGTGATGATGGTAATAATATCGGTACTAATGGTGAAAACGATACTGAGTCGCCAAAAATTTATTCTTCAAATGAATCGCCTGAAAACTCCTCGCCTACTTCTTCTTTGTCACCTTCATCTTCATTTTCACAGTCAAACGACGATGCGCTACACAAACCAGGCTTTGACAAGCATTCGTTTTCTTCGCGTCATCCCAAAGACATGTCTTATCTTTCAAAAGAGGAAAATATAAGTCAGTCCAGTAGTAGGAAAAGAAATAAGGACGGCGGAGATGGCAAAGACGAACAAATAATGGACACATCTTTGGAAACCAAATCCACTAGATCCCCTTCAGATACTCCGCAGCACTTGGATACTGTTTCGAAGAAAGATACTGTGGACAGTATTAAAAATGATAACAAACAGGATAATTTAAAAAAGAATGAAAAAACTGATGATTCTGAAAATGGTAAAGATTGAATAAGACGGTTAATATACGGATGCGACCATTGAATAAAATGTATAATTAATAAAGCAGGCACCTTCAGATCAAGATCAAGTCAATCTTGTGGAATCGTAACTATCGACGACAAAATAGAGTGTGACACTTCTTACATAAGGAGTAAATACAAAATTTAGAAAGTAAAGTAAGGGAAGAATACAGGAACATCAAACAGAACAAATATAACAATTAAACTATCTCTGCGTATTAGAACCTGAAAAATGACAGGACAACAAGGACAACAAGGACAACAAGGACGACACCAGCAGAAAGTAATAGTTATCACAGGTGCATCATCTGGAATAGGAAAACAGGTAGCAATTGATTTTGCCAAAGAAGGTGTGAAAGGGGTTGCAATTGTTGCTAGAAACAGAGACCGATTAAATGAGCTGGCCATGGAAATTCAAGATAAGTGTGAATGCTTGGTATGTCCTTGCGATGTGTCTGATAAATCTGCAGTTATATCTATGGCTAGAAATGTTCTAGAAAAGTTTGGCAATGTAGATGTGCTTGTCAACAATGCCGGATACGGAATTCTTGGAAAGGTACAAGTACAGTCCGTAGAGGAGATAGAATCCGTTACTGCTACCAACTATCTGGGCATGATCTATTGCACAAAGGCCTTTCTTAGCTCGATGCTGACAAGAAAAAATGGCCATATAGTAAACGTGGCATCTTTAGCGGCAAGTTTTGGTATACCAGGACTGGCTGCTTACTGTGGTTCAAAATTTGCAGTGCTGGGTTTCTCAGAGTCATTATCCCATGAGCTGCGTGGAACTGGGGTTGGAATCACGGTGGTATCTCCAATTGGTGTGAGAACAAATTTTTTGAATCATCCTTCCTTTAAGAAAAAAAATAAGAGCTGGAATATGCGGTATTCCTTAGATGCTACTACAGTGTCAAAATCTGTGCTCAAGGCGTCAACCTCCCATAGATTTGAAATAGTGATCCCATTTTTCATGCGGGGAGCCATATGGCTAAAGCATACTATTCCCTATATTACAAATCCCATTATTGGTAAATCATTTAGAAGAATGATGGACCTAGATAACGATACTAATCATGAGAACTGAATGATTGAATAGGATGACAATCAAGAAATCTAGAAAACAATCCACCAAGTAAAGGAGAACAGAAGAAAAAAATAATTGAACAGAGCGAAAGCAGCGTACTAAAATGAAAAATTAATAAAAGTTAGTCAGCCGAATTAACTATCAGGTAATAAAAGTTAAACGACTATATTTTCTATTGTTAGATATCATTCTTCTTCTTCCTCTTGTTCATTCCCTTCGGAAGAAGAAAATGATGATGAGGGAAGATCTGACTCTACATCCATTAGTTGGAGCTCCTGTAATTCAAATCTATAAATGGAATCCATGTCCAGATTATATTTGGATTTAAGAAGTTCAGTCAATTGTGGACTAAGACTGCCTTTGGAGACATTTATTTTGAATTCATAAACAGTGCCCTTCAGAAAATCGGTTATCTTCATACTCTTGGGTACATCCAATCCCTCGACTATTGTCCTGCCATCCGGCAGTGCTTCGTAGACTTGAATGTCCACTTTATAATCATTTTCGTATATATCAAGAAAGTAACCGGATCGTGTTACTATCTCTGGCTCACCTAACTTTACGGATTTTATTTCTACTTCTGCCCACTCTGGAAATGGTTCTTCTTCAGGTGCCTTGGTTTTGGTTGTCCCACCTGAAACTTGACTTTTAGTTCTTGGCATGTCTTTTCTTTATACTGGTGTACAAAATCCGCCAGATAAAAAACCTTCTAGGTAAAAGTCTTAATTGATTAGGTCATAATCAGTTGATAACGAAAAAAACTGGACTATGACGCATAAAAATGAAGGAAATTATAAGTAAGAAAATTTAGAGCCCCAGCATGATAGCTTGATACAAAATTGTATTTTAGTTATAAATAGGCGATATTTAGATAGCGGAAAAAAATTTAAGAAATCGCGGCGAACTGATCAGGTATTGTCGCAAAGTCCTCCAAATTTGTTACAGTGTTTACACATTCTAGAAGGTTGTCATCAAAGTTTTCATTACTATGATCGTTGCTCAAATTATCTAATTTGCACTTATTATCGGTCGAACTTTTCTGGTTAACATCAGCCTGATTGCAGTTATTATCTTCATTATTGTCACATTTGTCTGCAAATACCGAAGGTATTGAAAATACCCCTATGGTTGTCAATAAACCAGCGGCCACGATGACAAGGAAGGCTATATTGCTCCCTCTACTTCGGAACTCCATTTTATATTCAAAATCCCATCATCGACATAATATATTTACAGTGCCGTACAGTAGCTTATAAAAAATAAAACGACATTAGTACATTGACTAGATACCGAATTCACATTAATAAGCTTGTTTTAGAATATGATACTAGAATAAGGAAAGAAAATGTAGATGTTTACATTCTCACACATACATAATTTCAAGGCAACAATAGACAAGGCATATTTTTCTCTGCGGTTACTTGGGAAGTAAATATAATTCGAACAGTTGAACGATGGTATGCTATCGAAAACAGGAATCTATTGAACAATTTGTAGAGAAGAAAGGGCCTGATTACACTATCAATCTATAAGAGATTTACTCTTGAGGGTACGATCGAAATATTAATGCCTTGATATCTGACTGATTATCAACTTTTATAGTCTTAAGGCTTCGCATGAAATCTTCATGGTTGTAATCGAATGCAGACGTCAGGCCCTTTAGACCAACAAATATTACATTTTTTCCTGATGCTATGGCATATGTTAGCATAGTCATTTCTTCTATGGGCCCACACTTACCTGTCACCCTTTCACTATTTATCCCATTAAGCTTGACAAATTCGTCGGATAGAACTTTACATCCAATACGTTTGGCACTGTCATTTACATATTCGTGGTAATCAGATAAATTAAGGCCTTCTGGATTTCCTACTATATCAGAAGTATTAGACCGTGCCAATATGAGATAAACCTTCTCTAAATTATTACTAGGATTGAGAACACCAGTTTTTGGATTTATCCCCGTGGGTGCCACTAGAACTGCAGTCCCGAGGTCAATTCCGCTCCAACCGAATGGGAATGTGATACGAAAACCCATATTGGGAAGAACGTAATTACCAGAAACATTGCTGAAAGCAGGGATTGAAGGGACATTAGGACTCGCAAACGCTGAGTAAGGCGAACCGAAAAAAGACATAGATATACCAAAAAGAGCCAACACTACCGGTAATAATATCATAAGATAAACTACAATCTCCATCTTTCAGCTTAAGAGATTAATTCATACTTTAATTACGTTTCTGAATTTACGATTAGGCGCCGGCACCCAGTGGAATCTTAAAGTTATTATTAAGTTGACCTGTAAATAATCGAAGTTAGAGCAGTCGTTTGTCCATATTGATACATTTCGGATAAAGTTATTATAGTTATTCAAGTACGATTGATAATTGAATGCGCAGGGGGCCGAATAATTAAGTGGTATTTGTCAGTTGTCTTTCTCAGCCAAACTTTTTTATTTTGTTGTGCACGTCTTAGCATACAGGCAACAAGTGATGGTTCATTAAAAAGCAAGTATCCGAATTCTGGTGTTTACTCTCAATAGGACTATTGACATTGGGAATAGTTCTACCTAACATATGCCATTCTTTCACAACAGTTCCAAAACAAGTAAATGCTGGAGAACCTAAGGATCTGAGCGTTAGTCGTAATTCGAATGATAAACTGCTCCCACGAACAATCATACTAGACCCGTTACTGCTAGTTACCTTAAAGGAGACTATTAATGGTAGCAAAAATAATACGATTCTTAAACATTCCCTAAAACAACTCGTTCTGGAGGCAAACTCCTTTCTTACCAAAAAGCCAACCTCCGTAGTGTACAAAGATGAATTACCACCAAGTGGTGACATTCATGACTTTTTCTCGTTGGCACCGTATCGTTGGCCAGATCCAAGTAAGAAAGATGGTTTACCATATATCGGTCGTGATGGTCTGACTAATCCAGAGATTTACAGCATCTCCGATAAAAAAAATCTGGATGATATGATTCATGCTGTAATCGTACTATCAGCAGCCTATTATTTCACAGATGACTTGAAGTACGCTTCTAAAGCTGGAGAATTACTTCGTGTTTGGTTTGTGGACAACAGTACCAAAATGAATCCTCATCTAAAATTTGCAGAAACAGTTCGTGGTAAAAGTAACGTATACTCTGGTGGTATTATGGCTGGTAGAAACTTAGCAGATATCATTGATGTCATTGGATTGATTCGGGACTCATCAACATGGACTAAAGAAGATCAGTCGAATGTTGAATCATGGTTCACCAAATACCTAGGTTGGCTTTTGAATTCTAGATTAGGTAAGGAGGAATCACTAAAAATCAATAATCATGGCACTTACTATTACGTCCAAGTTGCCGCTATCGCATCATTTCTAAATAAAACAGGAATTGCCAAAAATACAATTGAAGCATTTGTGCAGAAACCCACCGCAGTTACATTTTTAGCGCCAGAGAAATCTATTTCAGTGAAAATTCAACCAGACGGTCGCCAACCTTTTGAACTACAAAGAAGTAATACGTTGGATTATAGTATGTTTAACCTACACGGTCTATTCAAATTAGCGAATGTCGGCAAGCATTTAGGCATAGATTTATGGAATTATAGAGTTTCTGATGCCCCATTGTTACAGAAAGCTTTAGATTATTTGCTCCCCTATTTTCTAAAAACAGACGCTTGGCCTTATCCTCAAGTTACAGAAATTAACCGATCGCTATCCTCTGACTTATTATGTCAGGGAATTGTTAATTATCCTCAGGAAAGGGTTGTATACTCAAGAGCATATAAATCTCTTGTTACTAATAGATCGCTTATAGGTGTTGATAGTTTGATGCCCTGTTTACCATAATTTCTTCGGCATAGGATTTCATTAATGGATTAAAGCTTCTGAATGTCCCCGCAACTCTGTCATAATTGAAATTGGATTACCAAGGAAATTAGGGCATTTTTCTGAGGAGTTGAACAACTTTCATTTATTAAACAGCTGAATATGACATCGTATAATGAACGTAAATGCAGCGTACGATTCTATTCAGAAGACCTACCTAAAACAGATCCAAATATTGGTAATTCTCCGAAATGATGATTAGATATTTTTTTATCAATATTGATACTTATTGTACGTAAATTTTCTATTTTCGTAGTTATTGGAATATTCGTCATTAAAGCAGGCAGTCCGGGTGGCTCATTTCCTGAAGTCATAAGTGAGGCAGTGCCATTGATTATTGCTAGCCTGTTACTAAATGTAATATTCGTAAACCTAAAATCTATCAGTCTGTGTTTATGTTCTCCTGTGCCATTCGTACCAACCATAGTAATGTTTGCACTTAACTTGAGATTAGTTCCATAGTTGGTTTTGTTTTCACTAAAATCATCTATTCTCCACTTGCCAGAAAGCATCCACAGCGGATAACTCGATTTATCAATCTGAACACTGATAATATTGCCTCTCAAATGCTTGATATCTGACAAACCAACGGGCTCTCCAATTACTCGTCTCGTGTAGTCATACTCGTGATTGAAGGTGCCGACTATAGTCGCTATTAAGAGACTAACTCCTAGTGTAAGTATTACTAGGGATAAAATATTCAGCACATCACCTTTGGTACCGCCAAATATATAAGGTGAACTTGACAACCATCTTCACGGGAGAACCATTAAAATGAAGGGTCTTATTTGTCTGATTCAATGAGCGATAGAATTGAATAATTTGTCGCTTCCTGGGACCAATAAACGTTTTAGATCAGAGTTACTGATATTGGTTCCGTTGGTTTTATCCGCTTATACTCATCTATGGAATGTTACCGGGTTTCCTTCGATTCACATAGACGAAGCTCATTATCTGAGAAGAGTTATGCTTGTCATATACGGTATGGGTCCACAGGAATCTGCATCTAATGGTTATCCTAGGACTTACGATCATCCATATTTCGGCCAATTATTCTTGGGTGGAATATTGAAATTGATTGGTTATCCGAATTTTTACTATAATGGGATCACATTGCATTCTGTTGAGATTTTACATCTCATTCCAAGGCTAGTGATGGGTATTCTAGCAGTGCTTGATACCTATTTACTATACAAAATTACTCAAATACGTTACGATAGAAAGGTTGCATTGATAGCTGCCGTTCTTTTTGCGGTTATGCCAATGACATGGATACTCAGGAGGGTGTATCTTGACACATTGTTGATGCCGTTTCTCCTCTCTTCATTTCTATTCGCGTTGTATGTTGGAGCGGCGGGAAAAACTGTATACTTAAACAACCTTAACAAAAAAGTCCTGATCTTCCTTTCTGGATTATTCTTGGGTCTCGCTATTTACACAAAGATTCCTTCGTTTACATTTATTCCACTTATAGGATGCATCGTTTACTTTGACTCTAAAAGTTTAAGAAGTCTCACTATGTGGCTTGTCCCCGTATTTTTAGTTCCTTTACTTTGGCCATTATACGCAGTGAGTATTGGACAAGGTGATTTGTGGACACAGTGGGTGTTGTGGCAAACTGAACGGAACAAACCACTAGAACTTTCTTTAATTTCTTTGTTTCAAATGGACCCTGTCATAACTGTTGGTGGTATTGCAGGGATAACATTTGTTTGTCTAAGAAAGGATTTTTTCCCTCTCGGTTGGGTGGCGCCATTTCTCGTATTCTCCTATTTTATAGGTTGGGTACAGTATTTTCACATGATTGTATTATTCCCCGCCTTTTGC
>JBAWET010000031.1:0-4496 GCA_049591355.1 Nitrososphaeraceae archaeon | reverse complement strand
ATAAATCTTCATCCAGCTAAACAGGAGTATGTTCCTTATGATTATGACCGTGTTGTTGACAGAAAGAACGACATCATTTATCATGACAGAACAGAATTTGATGAATATGTTGCACTTATAATATCTGATTACGCAAGACTAGCAAAGTCTCTATTAAAATTAGCCGAAGAAAAAGGTGCGAGCAAACAAGAGGTACAAAAGATTTTGGATGAGAAAACTAAGGCTATTTTTCTTGCAACTGGCAAGAGGGGAAGATTTGATGATTTACTTAAAGGTAGGATAGATATTGATTTTGTTGCTCGTTTGGTTCGAAAGAACGACGCTCATACTATTTCAAATAAGACATTTGACTTTTCGAAAACCACGATTCTACAATTAATTCAAGATGGATATATAGAGACGAAGGAGCAGTTGAAAGAAATCCTTGCGTAGATAACTTCGAATGACCTACAATACCTGCTTTATCGATGGGACGAGTTAGAGTAGACGAATTATTAGGCCCCAAACGAGGGAAGGAGCTAAATAAAATACACTTATTTTTTACGGCCTAATGATTTAGTTCCCTTTGGATCATGCGTATGGCTTTTCTTTGTTTAGCATTCAGTGCCTGATACCACAACGAAGACATGCTATACTTACTTGTGTTAGAGGTTCACCAATTAGAGATTCAAACATATGAATCATGAAATTCCTGTCAAAGTCCAACAATGTACAGCGATATCGAAGACTTGATAGAGTCCCAGCCAATTGATAAAACAATGCACGAATGGGAACAATCCACCATCGAAGCTGAACATATCAAACCTCTGACGGTAGAATGCCAGATAGTCCTTGACCCCTTCATGGGATATGGGACCAATGGAATAGCTGCACTCAAGCTAAATAGGAAATTCATAGGGATAGAGACAGACAAAGAACACTATTCCAGAGCAGCTCAAAGATTATCCGACATCTGTTAAATTTATAATTTAAGATTTTTAGTTTATTTGCTTTAAAATATCCATATTTTTTATAGATTTTGCGAATATTTATATTTCTTGTTTCTCATCTCTTTTTAATTATTAGCATCGTGTTATTAATTATTAGCATGAGTAATCCAATACATGTAGATGCGGTTAAAGAGTTAGCCAATAGTGAAGTTGATCATGCAATAAAGTTGATGCCCGCATTCGCAAATGTTTTTAGAAATAAGACTATTGACTTTGAACGTGTCGGGGTGGAAAGGGAAGCCGATTTTTACCTTGGAGCCGCGTGGGTAACCGCTACGGATTTCTTCACAATTGATTTTGTCAGGAGGTATGAGAGGAACCCCACTCAGGAAGAGAATAATATAATAATCCAAACCATATACGCTAGACTCCCCGAATTTAAACAAGCCATATCGGATCTAGGGATATAGGCATACAGTTATTATTATTAGTTAACGAACGATGAATGAAAGTTTATCTTTACAAAGTGATATTTTAGCTCAGGATAGTTTCCTAACGTCGATTAACTTAGTTAAGGAATCATTAACAGTGATGACAAGCAGGAAGGGACGAAAACTAATAAACAAACAGCTATCATGGCCACAGCTATCATGGCTACACTATCAGCAGCTATGATAATTGGTATCAATACGCCAAATTGAGAGGAATGAAAAAGGCATATAGATATGCAATACTCGTTAGCCCAGAAGAGGGCCGGATGTAACCAAACAAATAAACCAGTTATATTACGTTATCAGGCAACTGGAGACTGCGGTTGTGAACCATCAGCACAGAGACCGGTAGTGACATCAGGTGCAGTACCGTCAGCGCAGACAAGTTGCTGTTCAGGTGTGGTAACACCAGGAGCTGTAGCATTGAATGACTGCGATTGTGGTTGTGAACCATCAGCACAGAGACCGGTAGTGACATCAGGTGCAGTACCGTCAGCGCAGACAAGTTGCTGTTCAGGTGTGGTAACACCAGGAGCTGTAGCATTGAATAGTTGTTCGGACCCCGGTGATGAAGGTGCAGATGTCAGTTCTGTCAATGCGGATGTGGCGGTAATACCTGAAGTAGTACCATTTATTGTACGCAAGCCGCAAGGTAATGCTCCTGTGAAACCGGGTAGGATTTGGTTACCAAATATATAAAAATTAGGAAATATGGAATCAGATTTATCGCCTGTTCCGACTTCCTTAGTTCCTAGCATGGTAACACCGCTGACCACGTAGCCACCGAACCCTATTCCGCCACAGCTTCGTATTCTAAGATAATCCCCCCATTCATTAGCCGCAGGTGCATTGGTAGACGATCCGAGCAAATCCATGGAAGTAGGAGCAAAGTTTATGCTAAATGTACCGGGCCCTATTACTGGAACGCCAGCTATAGCGGCCCTTAATTGAGGAAAAAAACCTCCCCCTGACCAGTACGCCACTATCCCAAGTCCCGTAATATCCGGAGCAGCAAAACCATATACTATGCCGTGTTTGTCGCTCCAAATTATCGGCGAACTATCTACTGTAATGCTATTCAAAACAGGATTGACCTTAAATGCTACGGAATGAAGATGGGGAAATGGATAGCCGTTGCCTTGAGCCACATTCCATAAGAATCCCATGATACCATTTCTAAACCAACCATTTAATATCCTACTATCTGCCCGTTTGCATATATCGTGCCCGTCGGGGCTTGGACAGGACATAGACCCTCTATCAGAAACGGTCCAAGCAGGTATCTTAATATCGCTTGTCGTAGGAGAATCAGCAAAATCCCTCCAAGAATAAATGCGCATCTGATTATTGGACAAATGAGTTCCAAAAAACATTGTAGAGTCTGCGCCTTGAACAGGAGTTATTGTACTTATGGGTTTGGGTTCGAGCTTTGATTTAATTCCTGCAGATAAATCGGGAGGACTAGTTGCCAACAAATTTGTGCTTATTCTCAATATAAGCGAGCCTACCGATTCTGGATTGGACAAAACAGCGGGATTTGGGAATCTGTATACATTTGTGGTAACGTACAAGAAATTATTGCTCAATGCAAGCTGAGGGTAGTCAAACCAATCATTTTTAAGTGAGGGACTAATGCTCGAGGGTTTTATATCATATATGTGCCAACTAGTTTGTAAAGTGTCATTAGAAACACCTATTCTAACAAAGTTCTCACCATCCGTTTTACTAGGCCAGGCCTGAGCGTACCATATGAAAACTTTGTGTTGAGGATCAAAGACTACATCTTGGTCACAACAGAATTTCTGGCTGCCATCTGGGTATTTACCCCACGTGGCTCGCAAGTCAAAAAATGTCCAGTTAAGTCCTCCATTTATGGAACTCGCGGCTAAATAGTTGGCTGTATAAAAGGTTCTCTTGCCGTCTGTCGCTACTGCAGGTTCGGCTATGACTGAGGCATGTTGGCCAATAAAGTGATTGGCAAATATTTGGAGTTTCTGTTGCGAAAACCCAGGGTTTCCGTCAACAACTTTCTGATAGTATGGTACATCAGTTACTCGAAAAACTGAGGGCAGGACTTGACCTTCAGCTGGACTGTTATTAACGTTCGGCAATATTGAACTGTTTGCCATATTTTCTGCTGAAATATTAGTTGATAGATCAGCGCCCTCTTTCGCTTGTGTACCAGGTACAGGCCCGGGAATATTTTTGTCAGCAACCGGAGGAACCGGAGGAGGAACATCAATCTCTTCCATATTGCGAGATAACTCTTCTTCTTCTTGGGCGCTTAAGTTCGGTAATTCCTTAACGGTTTCCAGAGTTATGTCATTACGTGGAACCGGGCCGGATATGTTACCGCTGGGAGGCTCAGGAGGTGGGACTGGAGGTGGGACTGGAGGTGGGACTGGAGGTGGTATTTGCTGTAGTGCAGAACAAATAGCTCCCCAAGTATTAGGCCCCACAATCCCGTCTGGTACGAGGCCATTATCCTGTTGAAATTTTATGACGGTTTTTCTCGTGTCGTCACCGAATATGCCGTCAATTCCGACTTGATCGGGGCCGTGCTTACCCAACATATCCCCTAGGCCTAATTGTGTCAGATCTGTCTGGAGTTCCACGACCTTGGGGCCCTGTGAGCCTTTCGCTAGCTGCTGTGAGTTTGGATCGCAAGGCGGGGTCTGTGCATGAACTGAAAAGTTAACCGTGCCGCCCAGATAGCTAGTCAATGGTAATACGAGCAGTACTATTAGTCCTACTGAAGGTAAAAACCTGTTATGCAACCCCAATATTATTAATCTGTCTTATTATAAAGAATTGTGGTGTCGAAAATTATATTTGCCACAGATGCGGGTCAGTCTGTTACATGTAGTATTCCATTCACATTCGGCGGAAGAGGGTCGTAAAATGCATACGTTCCAGGAGAACTTGTATCGAAAGTAAATTTGTCATTGGGCTTTATTTCGTTACTGTAAATAGCATCCGTCGGTCCCCTTTGTAAGAGTTCCGGAGATTATTTTATGAGACACGACGTCGTTGTTCAACCATTCGAGCATTGTTCCTGCTTCCACCGAAGCATACG
>JBAWET010000030.1:0-2455 GCA_049591355.1 Nitrososphaeraceae archaeon | reverse complement strand
TTCATCTTCTTTGTTGTTTCTTGACGAAGCAAGATGGCTGGGGTTCAGTCACTCCAATATCTTGGATTTAATTTACTGAGTTACTTTCTCAACCACTAGGATTAAGGGATTTTTCAGATCACACATTCATCCAATACCACTTTCATCTGATTTTGATTAACCTTTTATTCCTTAAATCAGAATCGAAGTAAAGTAGATCAATAATCAATTACATCAATAATCAAAAGCTCCATTACATTTGAAGCTCTTAGTGCTATCGATAAAATCTTTTTATAATACTGTTAGAAGAATATGAAATGAGAATGAACACAGTATCTAAGATGACGGTCGGCTGCATTCTTGCAATCCTTGTAGTGGTTATCTCTTCGGGCAGCTACAGTATGATTCAAGTCAATGCGCAACAAGTAAACACAATACAAGAGGCACAAATTTCAAATATCACAGAAATACGAGAGTGTCAGCTGCTACATCCCAGTTGGAACGCATCAGCTACTAGCGAAGATTTTAAACAATTTGAGCAAAAAGATTGTTGGAAACAGATTGCCCGGGACCCCCTTACTGGTAAATTTCTGGACCCCTCAACTCCCCCACCTTGAAGTAAACGCAAATATACATTCATACCGCACTCTTTTTTTTAAAGGGACGAATATTTCCCACGTATGATCCGAATAGCAATTTCTCAGCATAGAGGAATGCAAAACTAACCTGCGGTTTCAGGAGATTGGTCTATATTACGAGAAAAAAGAAGGGAATGGTTAGTCTTTACTCGGTGAAGTACTCTTGGTCTCATCAGTTACCGAGGCGCATATCCCAGTGGAATATTCAAGTAAAGTCTATCTTTCAACCCAAGCATCTTTATCGCAGTATTTAGAGAATCTATTGCACCTCTGAGTTGACCATTCTGAGCTAATAATTCGCCCTCGTTTCTAAGCTGTCGTATTGCCGCTAATTGACCGGATGTGAGGTTCGCAGATTGGGTAGCGTTATTTATCTGACCGGATGTGAGGTTCGCAGATTGGGTAGCGTTATCGATCAGTCTCAGTCCAGTCTGTACAATGTACTCTCTCCAGTTACCATCAAAGTTACTAATATCTTTCATTCCCACCAGTAATGCAGGTTCAGCTATAACTCCAAGAACTGTACTGTTATCCATTAATCTTGCCTTGCCTATTGATAATCCCGGCGGTTCGTGTTCCAGTAGGGTAGCTACTCCGTCAGCTGGTACACACCAAACCTCAACTACTACAGAAACTCCATTCGTGGCATTTGCTGGTACACGTACCATTGCTGAATTTACATCATTAATAGAGTACAATCTATACTCGGGCATAGTTCTATCTTCTTTGATGAAAGTAGATCCTTGTGGCGCCACTAATTGTTGTAGTTGCCGTTGTGCTCCGCTTACTGGAGGTGCTTTTAAGTTTACCAGATTTGGCTCAAGTTGTAAACCTCTCATTAAAGTACCGCTGAAGGCAATTTCGACACATTCCCGAGCAAATACAACTGGCGTTGATTGTACCGAAATTGCTGTCAGTAGTATGGCTGCGCTGATAGATATTTTTATCTTCATGTTAATGCTTTTGTCAAGACTCATTGTCTGATAGGAATTGAATTACAATGAGAAGTACTTATATTTTTTTGATCTCTTATATGCCCTGATAAATCAGTTCTATATAGCTAAAAGTTTTTGATTAGGCAAAATCTGATTTAGGGTTTTATTACAAACAATGTATGGTTAACATACAGGAAGCAAAAAAGAAGAGCGTGGGAGACATTCAACAGATTAACCGATCTCTCAACGAGGGACCACCTTTTAGCTTCGAAACTCATAATAGATTTTAATGAATCTAAATTTGCGCTTTTAGAGAAGAACCGACTATCATGCAGGTAAAATCAAAGGAGGAACAATTATCGAATATTGAATTTCGGCAGGACGGTCCACAATTTAGTAACTAATTTGATAGAGAATATCTCATTGTGCTATGAATAACCGCAGAAATAGAACAAGAAACGGTATTCTGATTATCCGGAGCTAATGAATATCCTAGAAATAAGAATTATGGGATAACCAAGTGCTGTACCTGTCTCCTACAATCTAAAGAAAGCGACCCAAATATTTATTGAAACTAATAAATCGGTATTGAGGTACTACAGTCGTTAAGCAGATTGTATCTGTTGAAGAATTCATATGAAATCATCCTGACCTTCCTTATCGACCTTCCCGCCGTGACTTAATATTGCTTATCTTTTATCTAAATTGAACACCTAATACGCCAATATGTCAATATCTCACGTGATCTTATCATGATTTGGCGTATATGTAAAGAACATTTTTTACATATGAATAGGCTAGTGTAGAGTACATAAATATTCTTAATAAGAACGTAGTAACTAGCTATAGTTCAATGAACCAGAAATTATTTGGAACAGTTTTTGGAGTCGCACTGCTGTTCAC
>JBAWET010000029.1:0-3708 GCA_049591355.1 Nitrososphaeraceae archaeon | reverse complement strand
ACAGAAAAGAAAATCAGGAATACAGAAATATAATAATGGTGAGGCCGATGAGCAAACAAAAAAGGAAATCAGAGTTCCGGATCTCGATGTATATATAGTAGATTTGTTTCCTCCAGTGGAGCTGGATAAGCAAATTCCCTCGGATGGTGATATAATCCAAGACAGAATTAATGATATTAGATTTCACGACCGGACAGTGTATGATCAAAAAGTAGCCTCAATTGTTTCAGATTATGTATCTCTAGCCAATATTTTAATGGATTTGTGCAAGCGCCTATTAATAGCAAATAATGACAAGGAAGATACTCTAATCTCCCAAATTAATTTGGCTAAACGGTTACTTATTACTGAAGAAAATGATTATAGAGGTGCCTCAGGTGGTAAACTTGAAGAAATACTAGACGAGTACATTGCGAACAAAGGAATAGTTAAAAACGGGAAAAATGAAAATATTATTTCGAGAATTTTGAGAGAATGCTCATCTAGTCGTCACAGATCAGGCAAGAATAGAAAATACGGCGATCATTTGACAGGTACGTTTGATGTGAATGTAATACGTATGAAACGACAAGACGATTCGTACACGATCTCTGGTAAGATAGGGGATTTCTCTCATACCAGTATAACGAATCTCACCGTGATGTCGTCTAACCAATTAGTTAGTACTATGAAGATAGATAATTCCTTCTATGTAGTGTTGATTATAGCATTAATTACAGTGTTCATAATATGGATAATCAACCACCAAGGATGGAATAAGTAGGTCTGTCAGCTTATATGATTTAATTTTTAATCAATCGAGGAAATATATTATCATTCAGTTGATACCGCGATGGGTGCATCAGATAAGCCACCATATGAAGAGGGAACTGTCAGGAGATACAAATGCGATAACGAGAAATGTGGACATACCTTTGTAGACGTGGGTTTACGTGGCTGAATTCATTAAAACATCTAGGCGTCAACCCTGATCGTCCAGTACTCTAAAAGATGGGGCTTACAGGATTGGAAGTGAATGATATGACTGCAAGCGTTGATCCCACTACCAACACAATTAAGGAATACAAAGTTGGAGTAAAGATCGCATTCGGTGTTGAACACTCTTAAAGCACTTCTAAAATAATATCTCTTCGTTTCCATAAAAGCATACCAAAATCAACTAATTATTTGATTTAATTATAATATTATATCCATCGAGGTTCCCAGTTTTTGTCATTATTCAATTGTAATTCATTTCTTCTTGAGTTTGATGTTTAGAACTTTTTCCTTTAATATTTGGAATATTTTTGAACCTGTTGATCGAACCTTTAATCATATCTAATTGTTTTTGCATAGCCTTGACCTGAACTACTAATTGCTTTAAGACAACCTGCTGTTTATTGCTAAAAGCATAACCGATAAGAAAAAGAGTTGCCCAATCTCATCGTCATTATTCCTTTCTATTTGACTATGACTTCTCCTACCATTGAAGGATGTATACTGCAGAAATATTCATACGTTCCAGGATTTTCGAATTTATGAGTAAAAGACTGTCCTTCGCCTAAGGTGCCTGAATCAAATTCCTGGCCAATGGATGGTCCCTCATCACTTCCAGATGTTACGGTATGGATATCATTATCACTATTTGTCCAAGTAACGGAATCCCCTGCGTTTATATTAATTGGATTTGGATTAAATGATTTATCGCTTTTTATACCTACTATGGATACATTTTGGATCCCCGGTGTAGATGCTGTGCTATCATCAGATGATGACAAGGATGCTTGAGAATTATCACTGCTTGAACTAACTTGCGGAGCAATATTTGATGAAGATGTAGTAGTAGTTTCCTTTCCATTTTGTTCTTTTTCCTTATTTTGGTCTTTGCCGTGGTTGGTGCTATGGTCCTTGGGATTGTCGTTGTTACTATCTGTATTCGTGCTAGATACAGCATCGCCAAAAACTGAGTCTGACGCGCCGTATGCGTTCGAGACAAGTCGAGGTGTATTTCCAAATATAGTGAGCATGGGGTAAGATAACAATAGTCCAGTACCACTAATACCAACAGCAACGAGAGCAACAACAAGTACTGATCGTCCGATCAATTCTTTTTTTGTAGTTTTTTTCATAGCAATCTAAACCGTTAAATAATCACAATTTATACTCGGAGGTAATTTATCTTAGACTAAGAATTGAAAACCTGACAACAACTAAATGAGAAACACGCGAACTCTGAAATGCAAAATGTGGTGATCAAACAGAAGCAAAGGCGTAGAAGTTAGACTGACACATCCAAAAAATTAAAACAGAACAAATGATATGTTGACTAACTTGGCAGAAGATCGATAGTTGAACATTAGTTGCACGTTCCGGTCCTCCACTGGCCTTTAAGCTCGTCTGTTCCCTCGCCGCGTCCCCAATTCCTCATCGATTGTCCCCCTATGAACCCGGGAAGAACCTAAGGCTTAGGAGTCTGCAAGGGACTCATCCGAATTAATTCTTCTTTCCTCCTAAAATATGTCCATTTTTTCAAGATATATCTAATCTGATGTGAAATAGTCGGTTGGGTCAGTAGACTATGATTGTAACCTATTTTGGCATATTTTTCGAGTAGCATAAAATCCTCCAACGAGATCTTGGTTGATACAACTTTCTCAAGTTTCTCACCAGTCTCTTTCCTCGGCATATACTGCTCATCATACTGTAATATCTATAATTACATAATTGCATCTATTATATTTTTATTTTTTGATATACCTCAGTACTCGTCATTTAGTCGCACATAGGGTCATTTGAGATATCCCTGTTTGAAAAATATAAGACAATTCCAATTTTAATGCGAAAAATGATAATTTTTTTGGAGTCACCTGGATTAACCGCCTCAATCACACTTCATAGAAAGATTTAATTTACCTCAAAAACTAATAAGACGTTATTCTTTCCAATTTGGTGTGAGACGGTCTATTTCTATGAAATTCGTGAAAATTATACGAGGAGAAGGAGTTGTTATTCGGAACGGAGAAAAGCGATCGTATCCCATACTCCTTGGGGCAAACACAATCCCAACTCCTTCTCAGTTCACCACTTATGCAAAGAGGCCATGACCTCTAGATAGAAAGAATACTCGATTGCCGTGTGGACGGCTGATTGGGGAAATCGCTGTGGATAGTAAGCATCTTCTGAGTCGTATATAACTAAACCAATAAATCTCATTCTTTACCCACTCGTCGTGTCCTAATAAGGACTTCAGTACAGTCAACTACAGTTTGCCCGTTTACTTTTTCTTCCACCCGATTTCTGACGGTCTGTCAATGGAGTATTATTGAATACTTCTGCTGCTTCGTCTTCATCCAATTTCGGCTCTTTAATTATAAGAACTGCTGCTTCTAATCCACAAGTTTTGCAAGTCACAAGGAAATCAATATTTGCTTTTCTGACTATCTGGGCGTTACCCTTTTTCTTAGTTCCACAATGAATACAGAATTTTTCAGCCATGGTTTAGTTTTCTCTCTTCGAGGTATGACTATACATGATAGATTTTATCTAAGGTCACAAAATAAAGATCCTCGGTTGGTTACATCCCAGCCAGGGAAAATGGATCCTAGAACTCATTCTATCTTATCTTCGACCTTTTGATCTTTTCTTGTAGTAACATACAGCCTTGAATTAAAGTTTCAGGTCTTGGAGGACAACCAGGTACATACACATCAACCGGTACAATTCCATCTA
>JBAWET010000028.1:0-1570 GCA_049591355.1 Nitrososphaeraceae archaeon | reverse complement strand
GGTCCAGGCGCTAATTACTTTGATTGTGGCGGAGGATTTGATATAGTCGTAGGATTTAATCCTGCTCAGGGAGACACAAACGCAAACAACTGTGAGGATGTAATTCAACATCTTTAGATAGCAACCTACATGTCAGATTGAATTTAGAAACAAAAATCACAGTAACGAGACTAAGAGGTTAAATGAACCTATCGGTATAAACGATACCCAGAATCAGAATGATGTAAAAGACATCTTAGTATTGTCCGGAGGAAACGTCACTGCAGAATGATCATAGCAAGCCTGGAAGATTATAACAGTCTGCCTGATGAACTATTCAAAATCTTGTAGTAAGAGTATCCATAGTAATAATAGTTACTGCAGGAATTAGGGCTTTAGTTTAGTTTTATCATCAACTGTTGACCACATTTTAACTGAATTCATGATTAATGACCGTCATGCATAGTTGATACTAATAATCATACTAATCTTTTCTTACAAACTTCTGGATAAAATATTTAAACTTAATGCATTGATTAATAATATGCAGAATAGATAAATCGTCCTTTATTCTTAGTCTCATTAGTAACTCTTGAATGCGCAATAACACTTCACCATGAAGATTTCATTGTAACCAATTTCGGAATGAAGAATGGAAATCTTTCATTACTGTTCAAGGCTCTGCAGGAGTGTCATATGATCCTTCACTGAGTGACGAAGGATATCAGGCGTATGTTTTCGACACTGACAAGGGCATTTTTCGAAATATCCGTTACCGAAGGTAGTTCAAATAAGGCTCATTTTTCAACAGATCAAATCTTTCGCAAGGTAATAAAATTAAATGAATGTTTGATAAAAACTAGATGAACTCTTGGAATAACACAGCAATCTATGTAGATCCCAATCTAAAGTTCACAAAAGTTAACAAAGTGTGTGCCATTCAAATGATATCGGATGATCCTGATAAAAAAAGTGAGACATGACACATACGAAAGATATATCCAAATCAAACAAATACAACTATAACTAAAGCGAACTAGTAGGCAGAATCTTTAAGAATTTACAGAAACTTGATGGAGATACTATATTGATGAAGGTGGATGCAACTCAACTACCAAAAAAAAGTGGGTACATCTTTAGGTCGTATGACCTAAACACTTCACGTTACCAGTAAAGGTATGACTCAGACCATTGATGGTTTTATAGTTTATCGCTACACCTTTGCCACATTTTCCGCTTATGATTATATCTTTGGGTACTTTGGCATGGCATATTCCATCGTTTGTTTCTTTCCCTTTCAACTCGTATGATTTTCCGTCACTTTTACCATCATGTATCGTTCCGCCTTTGTTTTCTGCACCGGTGAACGGAGATGCAATGTCCCAGTATCCTTTTAGAATTCCTTCTCTCGTATGAGCGGAAAACTGAAGACCGTGTGTATTTTTGGATGACCCTGTGGAACATGAGATTTTTTGGTTTTCACTTGTACCTATAACTATTGCTCCTCCAACGAATGGCTGTCTTGCATATACCCCCACGATTGCACTATACATGAGGCTTGAGCCAGCCACCAATCCCACTGCAATTAAGC
>JBAWET010000027.1:0-35619 GCA_049591355.1 Nitrososphaeraceae archaeon | reverse complement strand
ACAGCTCGACAATTTTTTCAGTTTTATATAATCTATTTGACATCCAACTTTACTTCTATTAAATAAGATTCCTCCGCATGACTCACGCTAAGACATATTCCTCATCACTGGAGTTTGATATAATTGGAAATCTCGAGGAATTCGGACTGTCAAAATACGAAGCTAGGGCATACATTACATTGGTTGAAAAAGGTACATTAGGCGCAAGTGAAATAGCTTACTACTCTCATTTACCTCGAACTAAAATATATACAACTCTAAAAAAACTCGAGAAAAAGGGCCTTTCCACAATCACAGAGCGGAAGCCGCTAACTGCTTCTGCAGTCCCCCCAGAAGAGGGATTCATGGAGATTATGAAACTGCATGAAAAGAGATTAAAAAATATGAAAGGAATTGTTCTTGCACTAAAGAAGATCGAAAACGACGGAAGAAGATCATCCAACATGGAAGAAAAAAAATACATCATCCTTGATCCAATCTTTGCTGAGGAAAAAATTCGGGACCTGATTCAGGATGCCAGAAGCTCTATCAACGTAATGGTAGATTCGTGGGGGTTGAATGTTGTTTCTAGATGTAAAGAAGCCCTCCTGTCTGCCATTATGAGAGGAATTAAAGTTAGACTACTGATAGGATTTCAATGCTCAGACAACCCTAATATTCATTCAATTCCAAGCGGACTGGAAATTAGACTTCACCAAATTCACGATAATATTCTAACCATAGACACTTCAAAAGTAGTTACTATTGACGGGACCAATGGAAAAGCGGCTGTTCTTAATTCCTTGGATATCTTTGCATCTAGCCACATTCGGTTGTTTGAGGAAAAATGGGAACGAGCAATAAAAGTTGGCAATCTTTGTGACTTGGAGACTGGTATTCTTGTAAATGCACTAAGATTAACAAGAACTCTCGAAGATAAAGTGGCAACTCAGATATTTGATCATGTAGCTAGACCAGATTCAGATCTTGCGCCAATAGTCAATGCAATAGAACACGCCGGGATAAGAATTATGCAATACAGCATAAATGAATTGATACGATTGATAGATTATGCAATGAGATTATTTTATGAAGGAGATTTAAGGTATGACATAATGTATAATATGTTAGTCTTAAGATCCGAGTCATCTGAGAAATCGCTTATTCCTTGGGCTCTCGTAATCATGTCATATCTTAACAAAATTGGGAATGAGGCAAAGATGATATGTGATCCTGAGAAAGTAATAGGAAATCGTGTTCATCTAAAACTATCCAACCCAATATCTAATTCAGAATAATCACTTTATAATGTGAGTATTTGACTTTATCTTCTGGCTCGCGCCATCATCGAATTTACGTTCTCTGTATCTGACTGATAGAGAATTACCACAGATAGAACATGAACTTGCACTTGACGAATATTGCTTTCTACATTCTTTGCAAAATTTGGTCCATTTTCTTATTCCTTTTATTCCGTAGCTGGCCAGATTCCAGGTGCGAATGCACATTACCTTAGCCAAGTTGCAAACTCTATAGTCATCTGACACAATTGTACCTCCATAGTCAATTGCCAAAGATATGACTGATATATCAGGCCCAGAAATTTTGGAATCTCCTATTTGTCGGGCAATGGTCTTAACTCGATTGATAGATTCTTGTTTTGGTTCTAGAATTGAAATTTTTTGTCCTTCTATTAGGAAACTCATGAGCGAAATATTTTTTCTTATGTGAGAAACCTCATTAATTATCTGGTCGGTGGTAATGCACTTTTCACTAACTCTTAGATGGAATCCCTGATAGAAAGCCGTTGCATCCAAGACAAAAATGTCAGAAGCCGAGCCTTGCAACCTGCTGTATCCCTCTTTTGTTTAGTCGGACAAACATTCCGTCAAATGGATATCGCGAGATTGTTATAGGAGATTCTGCCTTCACATCGAAAACTTCTTGTCCATCAATCACTACTTTAGAATCGTTGGAAGAAGTTATGGATATGTCTTGAGGTTCTACGATCAAACATGGCATCTTATTAACTGGGGCGACAGGATGGATCAGCAAACATTTTACCTGTTCATGAATTATGGGTCCATCCAATGAGAGTGAGTGTCCTGTTGAACCTGTGGGTGTAGAAATAATTATACCGTCCATTCTTTGGGAAACATGTTCGTTTAAAAGACTTATTCTGAGTGACGGGGTTCGCGTTAAATTCACTCTTGTGATTACTACATCATTCAATGCAGGACCAAGTATCTTTCCTTCGATTTGGGCTTGCAGCCTTATCCTAGAATCAAGAAAGTACTCATCCTTAACAATAGCCTCCAATTGGGTGCTGATATCAGAATGTCCAACTTCTGCCAAAATTCCTCTTGTACCACCAATATTAATGCTGAAAACAGGCGTCATATTTGGGACCATTCTAAAAGTCCGCAGAGTTGTTCCGTCTCCTCCTACTGCGAAGACTAAATCCAAATTGAGATCCCTAATTTTTTCTGGAGAAACCAAAATTACATCAGAACGATCGATATTGTTTACTGAGAAAACCTGCACATTCCTTGTCTTGAAGTACTCCGCAATTTTTCTTCCTGCATCTATGGCTACAGGATTATTAAATTTTGTAACTATAGCCACGTTACGGATTTCCAATTGTCTTTCCAACCTTCACTCCCATTTGTGACTCTTAAATGCATTGTTGTGCTAAGATGGCAAATTCGGAATTGCTGAAATACATTCGAAATATCCACAAGAATAAATAACGACAATAAAAATGATTTTGGTGGGCCGATAGCTCAGCTTGGTGGAGCGTTCGACTGATAATCGAAAGGTCAAGGGTCCAAATCCCTTTCGGCCCACCATACATTATGACCTATCTCGATTGCGAGATTTTTCTCAACTTTGACCACGTTCGATTCATTTGAAACTACTCGTAAGCCTTCTTATATTCATGTTCTACCCACTTGATAAGAGACGCAAAATCTGAGCTTACAAAATCAGGCCCTAGTGTCAGAGCCATATCATATAGATCTTCCTTAGTAAAAAGAATTAATCTAATATCACCTGAAAATCTAGCTTTCGAACTTTTCAAGGCATTACAAAGAAATCGTAGGGTGTTCTCTGAGAACGAGAAAATCAGAATCAGAATTAGGCCATTTCTGTTTCCATATGATTTCAAAATGTATCTTTGTATATCTATGTCAAAGAAAGGATCTATTTTTTGCTCAACATTTCCGATGAAATTAGAATCCCAACCAGAAAGGTGCATTAAAGTAGAGGCGATTTTCGCAAAATGAATCGAATCTTCAGATCCTGCCACACATAAAGAATGGGCCCTTAATTTGTTTCGAGCATCATACGGAAGGAATCTGATGAATGCCACAAGATCCATGGCGAAGGTAAGAATAGAAAGCCTCTCGCTTTCGCCAATCCGCCCTCTGTTATAGAGATTGTCGACAATATTTATAGTTGGCAATACCACATCGATTAATAGGTGCTCCTTTGTTATATCAGAAGTTATAAGATTGTAGACAAGATTCTTTGCTTCCGTCTCATTACCAGAAAGTAAAGAATCTAGAAACCTCTGCTGAACCTGAACATAATTGACGGGAAATTCGAGTTGAGAGACGCTTTTGTCTAAATACCATATATTCAACGTCCCAATTTTTTTTTTCTAACAAGTCCTTTGGCCAGCATCAAATCCAAATATCTTGCCAACGTCATTCTATTTATCTTGGTTCTAGCTGCCAACTCTACACCAGAAAGCCCAGCATGACTTTCAGAGAGCTCTGAATATACTTTCCTTGTTATCTCTTCTAAAGTATATCTTCTGTACAATGACATATAAAATATCAGTTATTCTGTTTTTTAATGGTTTCCTTTGAATGATTTGCTAAAAAGCCAAGTCAAACGGATCGACGGGATAGGTATCTTCAAAATGACAGGTGAGTTTGTGTGAGCTTTTGAGTATTCTGTTCGTAAAAACTTGTTTATTTATATTCGGCGATTATCTTTTACTGATTTTGTTTTAAATTCATCTATGACCAGTTAGCTTATTGTGGCTCCGTCCTACTTCATTACAACAAATTACATCCTTTAGATGCGATACAGAACTTCGACGAATTTTTGCGAAGCACAACATTTGGTAATGTATAACCTCTCAAATATGAGTTTCCTCATATGGTAACTTTGAAGTGTGAAACAAATCAGGATTCTAACATAAACCCGATCAGATCGTCTATACAAAGCGGATCCGTCTTGATTAGTGTTATCTGCTAACAAATGAAGTGATTATAATCCTGTTTGGATTTTACCATCCATGATTCAACGTTGCCATTTAGAAGATACCAACAGGTCCCAGATTGGAATGATTCAGGAAACAAGCTGGCGAAATCGCAAGTTTCGTGACCTAGCCGCTATTACTAATCATTCGAGCAAAGCCAAACGACGTCTAACAACCAAAAAATATAAATTTAGTTTGAAATTGCTTGCATTAGCCATGACGAAAGACAAGGTGGTTCTGGCTTTTTCTGGAGGTCTTGATACATCAGTTTGCGTCAAGTATCTTCAGATGGAGCATAAAATGGATGTTATCACAACAACGGTTGATTGCGGACAGGATGATGATTTTGATGCAATACGTCGAAAATCTGAATTACTAGGTGCTATAAAACATGTGTATGTTGACTCTAGAACTGATTTTGTTGAAAATTATGTGGCTAAAGCTATTAGAGCCAATGCCCTATATCAAGGAAAGTATCCTCTTGCCACGGCCTTAGCTCGTCCCCTCATTGCATCCAGAACAATGGAAGTCGCACGCAAAGAAGGGGCTAGATATGTTTCACATGGCTGTACTGGTAAAGGGAACGATCAGGTGAGGTTGGACCTTGCACTACGTGCAATTGATCCCAAAATTCGGATCATCGCCCCGATAAGAGATATGAATTTGACCAGAGATATTGAAATCAAATATGCCAACGAACACAACATACCCGTTAATGAGGAAACTAAACGGTATAGCATTGACGTAAACTTGTGGGGTAGAGCTATTGAGGGCGGACAACTGGAAGATCCGTGGTTTGAGGTCCCCGACGACGCATTACACCTAGTCAAGAAAGCAGAGAATTCAATTGAATATATTGAACTCGAATTTGAACAGGGAATACCGAAATCCGCGGACGGTAAAAAAATGAATTTAGTTGACTTGATAGCGTACCTGAATGATAAAGTCGGAAGACACGGTGTGGGTATAATTGATCATGTGGAAGACAGGATTGTAGGAATCAAGTCTCGAGAAATTTACGAAGCTCCAGCAGCCACTGCCATAATTGAAGCGCACAGAGACCTTGAAAAAATGGTTCTTACGAATTTTGAATTTAGATTTAAGCAGACTGTTGAGGAGGAATGGAGTTGGTTAGCATATAGTGGACTTTGGTTTGATCCCCTAAGAGAAGATCTGGATACATTTATAGATGCAACCCAAAAAAGGGTTACTGGAAAAGTAAGGATGAAGCTGCAAAATGGATCTTTGAATGTTGTTGGAAGAAAATCTCAATTTTCGTTGTATAGTAATGATCTTGCAACATACACTTCTAAATCAACATTTGACCAGCGTTTGGCCAAGGGTTTTGTAGAATTATGGGGCATGCAAACAGTTCTTGCAAATAGTCTAAAGACAAGTGACTCTAGAAAAGAAGGTGAGAAAATAACATGAACATAGAGTGTAAGGATTGTGGAGCGCAGATAACCGTGACACAAGACTCGATGGTTGGAGAAATCATAACTTGTCCTGACTGTGGTGCTGATTTTGAGATAACTCTTAAGAAGGGAGAATTGATCGAAATCAAGCCAGCAGAATCAGTCGGCGAAGACTGGGGACAATAGATGGTGCAGGTATGTGTAATTTACGATAAAATTCGTTTCGAAGAAAGGATACTGCATAACAAAATAAAGGAAAAAGGTTTTACATCCAATCTTGTTGATGGTAAATCTCTAGTTTTCAATACGAATTCAGAGAAAGAAGACTTCGAGTTAGGAGATATCATTTTTCAGCGAGAGATAAGCCACTATAGAGGCCTGTATATTACCTCGTGCTTGGAATCACTAGGGTTTAAAGTGATCAATCCATTTTCGGTCAGTGAAGTATGTGGGAATAAGTTACTCACCAGCCTAGCATTAGTGAAACACCGCGTGCCTACTCCCAATACTAGCTTTGCGTTTAGCTCCAGCTCAGCTCTTCAATTGATGGATAAATTAGGATATCCTCTGGTAGTGAAACCACTTGTAGGATCTTGGGGAAGAGGAGTTTATTTAATTAAAGATAGATCAGCAGCTGAAATACTAATAGATAGTAGGGAGGAAATTGGAAGTCCACTTTCTCGAATTTATTATATCCAAGAGAAGATAGATCGTCCGCCTAGGGATATAAGATGCATAGTCATCGCTGAAAATATTGTTGCATCAGTTTATCGAAATGCTGCAGAAAACGAATGGCTTACGAATGTGGCAATTGGTGGAACTACGGAACAAGCACATATGAATCCTGAGTTGGAAGAAATCACGCTAAGAGCTGCAAAAGCTGTAGGTGGAGGAATACTTGGCATTGACTTGATGGAGGACACTAAGAGAGGATACTTGGTTCATGAAATCAATAACACGGTTGAATTTAGGGGAGCCTCAATGGTTTCTACACAAGATATTCCCGCAGCCATGATTGATTACCTGGTCCATGAATGCAGGAAGTAAGGACGCAGCCATATATTAACTCGACTGGAAGAAAAGCCTCCTTGACTTTGGACTATGGAACACTTCGAACTCATTCACAATACTTACAGATAATAAAATTCATAAGATGCTATATTGAGACTTTTTCAAAGGATTCAAAGTTATGAAAGTAGGAGTCATAGGAGCATCTGGCTACGTCGGGGGCGAACTCTTGAGATTATTGGTTGTGCATCCCAAGGTAGAAATAAGCATGGTCACGTCAAGGCAGCACGTTGGAGAATATGTTCACAGAGTACATCCAAGTCTAAAAAGCTTCATAGACTTGACATTCTCACCTATGGATATTGACAAGCTAACCAGTAATTGCGATATTGTGTTTGTTTCTGTTCCACATGGAAATGCGGTTAATGTCGTCAAAGAGCTTTATGAAAGAGGTATCAAAATAATTGATTTATCTGCAGATTTTAGATTGAAGAACCCTAAAGATTATGTGAAATGGTATGGATGGGAGCACCCTTTCCCGGAAATGCTCTCAAAATCTACTTATGGAGTTCCAGAACTATATAGAAATCAAATTAAAGAATCGAAGCTAGTCTCCTGCCCAGGATGCATGGCAGTAACATCAATTCTTGCATTAAAGCCTTTGATTGAGAAAAACTTGGTAGATACGGAACATGTTATTGTTGATAGCAAGATAGGCTCTTCGGGCGCTGGCTCTCAGGAAGGAAATGGAACTCACCATGCTATGCGATATGGAGTCATTAGACCGTACAAACCAGCCAAGCACAGACATACCGGAGAAATTGAACAAGAATTGGGCATACTTGCACACAAGAAAGTAATGGTCAGCATGAGTCCCCATGCGGTCAATTTGGTCAGGGGAATATTGACCACCAATCATGTCTTTTTGAAAGAGCCTGTCTCGGAAATACAGTTGTGGAAATACTACAGGGATGCTTACAAAAGTGAACCGTTCATCAGATTAATAAAAGATAAAAAGGGATTATACAAGTTCCCTGATCCGAAATTTGTCGTAGGATCTAATTTTTGCGATGTAGGATTTGATTTAGATGAAGATAATAACAGAGTTGTAGCGCTTTCAGCCTCTGATAATTTAATGAAAGGTGCAGCAGGCTCGGCAATACAGAATATGAATATTATGAGTGGATTTAGTGAAGTGGAAGGCCTAAGATACACACCGTTAACCCCGGTATGATCGTCATAAAAATTGGGGGTAGCATAGTAAACGATTTGCATTCATCCGCTATAAGAGACATCCACAATATTTTGTCGAGCGAAAAGTTATTGTTGGTTCACGGAGGAGGAAAGGAGGTAACATCTATAGCAACTAAACTTGGAAAGGAACAGCGGTTTATAGTATCTCCGGGGGGTATAAGAAGCAGATACACTGACAAAGAAACTGCTGAAATCTATACCATGGTGATGTCAGGCAAGATAAACAAACTAATAGTCAAAATGTTACTCAAGGAGGAGATTAAAGCAGTTGGTCTTTCTGGAATAGATAATCACATTTTGGGAGCAATTAGAAAGAGCAAATTAACTGTCATAAATGAAAAGGGAAGAAAGATGGTAATCGATGGTGGTTACACTGGTAAGATAAAAACAGTAGGAACAGAATTATTAAACTTGTTATTAAACGAAGGATATGTCCCAGTCATTTCTCCAGTTGCACTCAGCGAAGAATTTGATTTCTTGAACGTTGATGGAGATAGAGCTGCAGCTTATATCGCAGGTATCCTGGGTGCAGACAAGGTAATATTTCTTACAAATGTTAATGGTCTATATTTGGATGACAGTCTAGTACAGAAGATTTCACTTGAAGAGGCAAAGGAAATATTGCCGAAAATTGGTTTTGGAATGGAAAAAAAAGTTCTAGCATGTACAGAAGCTCTCTCTCTTGGCGCCAACGAAGCTATTATTTCTTCAGGAATGGTCTCCAACCCGATCTCTTCCGCAATAGCCCACAGCAATTGTACGGTGATCTCTAAATGACAGATGTAGAAGGCGAGGATTCCTACCTACTGAACGTTTATCAGAGATTCCCTATTACGGTTGAGAGGGGTGATGGTGCAACTATTTGGGATGCAGACGGCAAGAAATACATCGATTGTATGGGTGGCTATGGTGTTGGTATAATAGGCTATTCCAATAAGAAGGTAATTGCCGAAATAGAAGAGCAGCTGAAAAAAATTATGGTCTGTCATATGTCGGTTTATAACAATTGCCGATTAAGATTTCTGAGAAAACTAACTCATATTGCCCCACCCGGTGTAACAAAAATATTTTTCAGTAACAGTGGTGCAGAATCAGTAGAAGCAGCTTTAAAGTTTGCACGCAAGTACAGTCAAAAACCGGGAATTATTTCTATGTATGGTGGATATCATGGGAAGACATTTGGTGCTCTATCGGTGACGCACAATGCGAAGTATAGGAAGTCTTTTGTTCCTTTACTTGATCACATTAAATTTATTCCATATGGGAACGTAGATAGCCTGATCGATGCAATTGATGACAAGACTGGGACGGTGATTTTGGAGCCGATTCAGGGAGAAACAGGAGTCATATTGCCTCCAGATGGTTTCCTTAATTCAGTAAGAAAAATCTGTGATGAAAAAAATGTTGTACTGATATTTGATGAAATCCAGACAGGTCTCGGAAGGACTGGCAAAATGTGGGCTGGTGAACACTGGGAAACTGTACCTGACATCATGTGCATTGCCAAGGGAATTGCAGCAGGTATCCCTATGGGAGTAACATTTTTGAAACCTAAAGTAGCTGAAGCCATGAGAGTAGGTGAACACTCCTCTACATTTGCTGGCAATCCAATTGCGTGCGCAGCCGGTAATGCTGTCTTAGATGTAATCAGTGAAGGCAATTTGGTGAAGAGGGCCGCTGAAATAGGAAATCACTTTAAATGCGGGCTACTTGAGCTTAAAGAGCGCCATCCTATTATTAGGGAAGTTAGGGGTTTAGGAATGATGCTCGCAATGGAAATGCGATTTGACGTGCGAGACATATTACTTGATGGCATCAAGAATGGACTCTTAATGTTGTATTCCGGAAGAAACATAATCAGGTTACTTCCCCCATTGATAATGGATAAGGGCATGGTCGACCAAGCCTTGTCGGTAATGGATTCACTTTTAGTAGCAGAGGCGAAAAGACATAGTATCTGAAAGCAATAGTCTTGATCTAGACCAGAAAATTTTGGACATTCTTAAAAATGACTCAAGAAAGTCATTCGTCGACATAGGTAAGGAAATTGGTTTATCCGAATCAGCTGTAAGGCGAAGAGTCAGAAATTTAGTTGACACAGGTATCATAAAGCGTTTCACAGTAGACGTTGATTCTGGAGATAAAACTAGTGCAATTACACTTCTATCCATTAGTTCTTCTGCAGATACCACCGCGGTCACGGCAAAACTGCCGGAAGTCAAAGGCGTTAAAGTAGTTTATGAAATAACAGGACAATTTGACATCGCTGCTATAATATCTGCTCCATCGATATCGGAGATAAATCACTGCATCGACCTGATTCGCAAAATTGAAGGAGTCCATGACACAAATACAGTAATCATTCTAAGGACGCTAAGTTGATATGCAGATCTGCCGGCTATCCTTAAGAATATAGCCGAGAAGATTTATATCTAATACGAAATAATTTAATTTAGAATAAAAATGTCGCTGAAATCAGACGATCCTAATCATTTTGCGCACCAGCTTAACGAACCTCAGTTAATTACTAAGAATATAAGAATTCTGGATTCTACTCTCAGGGAGGGCGAACAGCATCCCGGTGTAGCCTTTACAATTAAACAGAGAATACAGATCGCATGGATGCTTGATTCCTTCGGCGTTGACCAAATAGAGATAAGTCCTGTTGTATCTCACGATCACTTTGAAGCAACAAAGACGATAATAAAGCAAGATTTAAGGGCAGATATACTAGCTCATGTTAGGGCCATTAAATCGGATGTAGATGTGGCAATAGACACAGGTGCTACATGGATAGCCACTTACATGGGGATATCAGACATACATCTTTCAGCCAAGCTAAGGATATCCCGTGAGGAGGCCAAAATCAGAGCACTAGAAGTGGCAGATTATATAAAATCACACGGCCTAAAATCACGCTTTACAATGGAAGATGCTAGCAGAACTGATCCTAAGTTCTTGATTGAGATGTGCAAGGAAATGAACTCTAGGGGTATTGAACGCATCAGTATTCCAGATACTGTTGGCATAATGAGACCACATGGAATGTATAACCTCGTAAGAATGGTGTGTGAGAATATTGATTTGTCCAGATCTTCAATAGATGTCCATTGTCATAATGATGTAGGTCTCGCGCTTGCTAACGCACTGGCTGGATGTGAGGCTGGAGCTGATCAAATCCACACGACCATAGACGGCCTTGGCGAGCGAACTGGAATACCTTCACTTGCGGAAACTGCGGTAGCCCTCACATTAATCTATAAAGTACCGAATAATTTTAGGTTGCATCTCCTCCGCGATCTATCGAGGACCATAAGTGAATATACAGATATACCTACTCCAGAATCGAAACCCATAGTAGGAGATAGTGCGTACAAACACAAGGCAGGTACCCACTTGGCTGCTATATTGAGAAACCCATCGGCCTATGAAATTCTCGAACCGAAGATTGTGGGGAACAGAAGAAAGATAGTTTTTGGAGAACTTGCCGGCAAGAATGGCGCTGCTTACCTTCTGTCACTTCTTGGTTTGGAGACTTCCAAAGCAGAAGCAGAAAAGATGGCCAAAGGCTTGAAAGAATTGAGAATGGGCGATATATTAGAACTGTATCTGGACGAAAGGCTGGAAAGTAAAATACTTAACGATGCCCAATTAAAATAAAGGTGTTAGGGAAATGACAAAATGTCCAGAATGTGACGCAGAGATAAAGATCGCTGAAGATGCAATGGAAGGAGAAATTGTGACATGTCCAGATTGTGGAGCCAGCTACGAAATTATCAAGTCTGGAACGGTGTTTGACTTGAGGCCTGCACAATCAATTGGAGAGGATTGGGGCGAGTGAAGACAGGGAAGACTGGATCTTCTCTTTTCATACTCTATGACCAACTTCGTTGGGAAGAAAAAGCAATTATAGAATCTGCAAAGAAGAAAGGAATTGATATTGGTATTGCGAACTGCAGGGACACTATTATCGACTTAGAGCAGAATATGGAATATTCAGATAGAATTATGATTCAAAGATGTGTCAGTTATTACAATAACGTTCACTCCACTGCAGCTATAGAAGGATTAGGAGCAACAGTAATTAATTCTCTGCAGACGGCAATCTATTGCGGAAATAAGTTATTTTCACATATGGAATTAAGAAAGGCGGGCGTTCCCGTCCCCAGAGCATTCTGCGCTTTTTCGCAAGAGTCTGCTCTAATAGGATTAGGCGTACGTGGATACCCAAAAGTTATAAAACCTGTGGTCGGAAGTTGGGGGAGACTGATAGCATTGTTAAAGGACAAAGACTCGGCAGAAGCAGTTATTGAAAGTAGAGAACACATGTACCCGCTCTATCATGTTTACTATTTAGAGGACTATATTACAAGACCTCCCCGTGATATAAGAGCCATCGTTGTTGGGGATAATGTAGCTGCAGCGATATACCGATATTCAGGTGATGGCTCATGGAAGACAAATATGGCGCTGGGTGGTACGGCAGAAGCCTGCGAAATCACAAAGGACTTAGAAGACATATGTCTGCGAGCTTCCAAAGCAGTCAAAGCTGAAATAGCGGGTGTAGATTTGATGGAAAGCGATGAACAGGGTTTGCTAGTACATGAAGTCAATAATACTACTGAATTCAAGAACACTGTACGAGTGACAGGCGTGGATATTCCATCTATAATGATAGACCATTGTATTAAATTAAAAAAACATTAACAAATCGAATTGGTCTCTCCAGCTTACGCGGTGGAACTTCTGAAAAATTCATTAGAGATATATACACCCTCCAGGTCTGAGGGAGGGCTTGCGAACCTTATTAAGGAAAGGTGTATGAGCGATTTAGGATTCGAAAGAGTTAACATCGACAGTGTAGGGAATGTGATTGCAACAAAGGGGTCTGGAGAACCGAAAATGCTTCTTTGTGGCCACATGGATACCGTTCCAGGTCAGGTACCGGTTAGGATTGACTCAGGATTCATATATGGAAGAGGGGCATCTGACGCGAAAGGACCTCTTGTTTCAATGCTCCTAGCGGCCTCGGAATTTAAACAAAAGGGAACCATAATTTTTGCAGGTGTAGTTGATGAGGAGGGGAACGCTACAGGTGTGAAAGAACTTGTCAAGAGCAAGCTGTTCCCAGACTATGCAATTTTCGGAGAGCCGAGTGGCATAAGCAATATAACAGTTGCTTACAAGGGGAGATTAGCACTCCGTCTAATTTGTGATGTAGGCGAGACCGCACATGCAAGTGCTCC
This sequence comes from Nitrososphaeraceae archaeon, assembly GCA_049591355.1. Taxonomy (GTDB): domain Archaea; phylum Thermoproteota; class Nitrososphaeria; order Nitrososphaerales; family Nitrososphaeraceae; genus TA-21. Next base: position 22,447 of record JBAWET010000027.1, on the reverse strand, counting down.
GTGGCTTGCAATGAATTCAATTGAAGAGATGCAGTATATTTGGAATGATCTTAAGAGGATTTTAAATGAAGGTAATATAGAATTAAACAAGAAAAGTACTGCTGTTACTTGCAGTCTTACTGAAATATCAGGCGGAACGAGTCACAATGTAACGCCGCAAAAGTGTAAAGCCACAATAGATATAAGGATACCAACCAACAGAACATGTCTAGAAATTCTAGGAATTGTTGACGAGATTATCAACAAATTGGCCAAACAAAGGAATGTAAAGCTGACATATAGAATAGAAGATATGACTGAATCATTCGAAGCTGAACACTCTTCACCTCTTGTGAGAGCACTTTCGCTATCTATTTTGGATGTGTGTAGGACTCGACCTATGTTGATAAGAAAAACAGGAACGGGCGACATGAATGTTTTAGGTAATTCTTTGAAAATTCCAGTGGTAACATATGGGCCAGGTGAGCCACATGCATCACACTCAAAAGATGAAAGAATTGAGATAGACTCTTACCTTACAAGTATCGAAGTATTCGGTCGAGCACTATTCCACATATCACGATTACATCAGATCAAAAAGCAAAATGTTAACAAACCAAAAATAATAAACTAAAGGTCAAATTGTAATGTTAACTTTCATCGGAATTGGCATATATGGAATCTCTGGCTTGAGCCAAAAAGCAGCAGCAATCCTAGCCAACTGTGATTTAATATATGTAGAAAGATTCACGTCTTCAATCTCCAATGACGATTTACAAAACCTAACATCATTATTTTCTTCGTCTAATAATAAACAGGTGATTCCAGTTAAACGATGGTTTGTTGAAGATGGAAGAGAAATCCTGCAAGAGGCCAAGGACCGAAATGTGGCCTTGCTAAGTTATGGAGATCCCATGATTGCAACTACATTTATGGAATTGAGACTCAGGGCAATTGATAGAAATGTTAAAGTCGAAGTAGTTTATGGAGCATCCGGAGTGACCTCACTCATCAGTGAATGCGGGCTTCAGATTTACAAGATTGGGAAAATTGTTACTATGATGGAAGAAAGTCATTCTGCGATCAGTGTTTATAATTCTGTAACCATTGATCTTCAGCTCAAGTGCCACACACTCATTCTAACGGAATATAGATCCAATGAAGACCAGTCTATATTTTTTTTGGATCCCAGTCAAGTAATTTTAAGATTGCTGGAAGTGGAAAAAGATCTTAGATACAACATCATAACTTTTGACTCGTTCATCATAGTCGCTTCTCGCATAGGTACCAAAGAACAAAAAATACTAAGTGGTAAAGTAAGCTCTTTGTTAGGAATAGAGTATGGGCAAGGACCTCATTCAATAATTTTTCCCGGTAAATTACACTTTATTGAAGAAGAGGGAATTATGAAGCTAACAGAGACCCTTGATTCACCTTCTGACAACACAGCTTATTTGGATAATATTGCCACGAGAATGATAAAAAAATATGTTCCAATGGTTCATGATGAAATAAATCAAATACGCAGCCGAGAGACGTCTAGATTAGACTATAACAAAAAAATTGTAGAGATGTTAGATAATGCAGAGTACTATGTTGACGACGCAATTAACTTTATGGATCAGGGAAAAAATGAACTTGCAGTATTGTCGATTGGATATGCGGACGGTTTAGTAGACTGTTTAAAGTACGTGTCACAAGGTAAGAAAGCCGACAAAAGTAACCTAAGCCCGAATTTTTAATTGGCAAGGATAGGTGACTTCCTATTCCGATACCTATCAATAGTAAGGTTTTGAAATACTCGATCAAATAGGATTGAGTCCAAATGTTGCTAACATTGTCTGAGAGTTATGGATTAGTATTTCGCAAAAAGTCAGATGATTTTATTAAATCAAGTTTAGAAATTCAGTTACACAATTCTTTTATAAAAGTAAATCATGATAACACTAATGAAGCGTAATCTTGCTCTCTTGCCGCTGTCTTCAATCATAATAATGGCAGTACTGACGGAATCTAGTTTCGCTAACGCTGAAATCGAATCTTTGGCAGAATTATCTGGATTTTCAGAAGTGCCCCAAATTTTTAGTGAAGCGCTGGGTACAGCAGCGATAAAGGGTAACGGGACCTTATTAAACTATCAAATTAACATGACGGGAATAGGGCAGGTAACTGGAGTTGACATTCACCAAGGAGAGGAAACAGAGAACGGAGATATCGTTGTCACACTTTTCCGAGCTAATGCATCAGAGGGCCCGCTTAATGGTGTTTTGGCAGGAACTATAACTAATTCATCTTTTCAAGGACCACTAGCAGGCAAGGGGATGAAAGACTTGACTGATTTAATTAGTCAAAATAGAACTTACGTGAATGTATATACCACGAAATTCCCTAATGGTGAGCTGCGAGGCACTATTGTTACTAGAGGAAATGTGTCTGTGGATAGTGGCACGAATAATGGAAGCATGCCAACGACAACGGGTACGAATAATGGAAGCATGCCAACGACAACTGGTTAAGGAGATATTCTGTTCGTCCCGTTTGAAATTTCGGCATTTCGAGCACTTGTCAGGATCTGTTTCTTTCTCGTTGGCGGCGATTCACGAAAGTGGATACAGGTCTTTGGTATGTCTAGTAATTGTTTGTAAAAAAACAGGAATACTTTAAAATCTTTATTGTAATACTACGATATGTCCTATTTTAAATCAGGAATTAGATCTGAATTCTTAAGTAAGATTCCAAATTTGCGCTCACCTTATTTGATTTGTGGATTCCCTGGAACAGGGTATGTAGGTAAGATGGTGGTAGATCATTTGATACAGGAATTTAAGGCGGTACACCTTGCCAACATATACTGTACATCATTCCCTCCCAGAGTAATCATAGGAACCGACGGAACTGTGGATCTTACGAGAAATTCAATGTACTATTCAAGACATTGTGAGGCACACAAAGACGATCTAGTTTTCGTTACGGGAGATGCACAGCCTGTCAGTCCAGAATCGGAGTATTACTTAGCGGAAGAAATTCTGAAAATCGTATCTCAGTTTGACACAAAGCAAGTTTTTACCCTTGGTGCGTACATTACTGGCGCCTTTGCTGAGAAACCCAAAGTATATTGCATGTCTACAGATCTAGAGACGTTACATTCTTTATCTACTCAAGATATTGCCCATCTTGACAATGGGAGTGTTACTGGAATGAATGGACTAGTAATAGGAATAGCCAAGCTCCTCGACATGAAAGGTGTATGTTTCTTGGCTGAAACATCTGGCTATGTCATAGACGCCATTGCTTCAAAGAACATATTGGAGGCTTTAATGTCCACAATAAATTTGAAGGTTAACATGGAGAGCATGATACTGAGAGCCAAGGATACAGAAATGCTCATAAGAACAATAGAGCAGCAGATAGTCAATAAAGTGGCTCCGCCCAATTCTGAAGTTGGAGCGCAGGTTTCTCCTAAAAGACAGCCGGATACCGGATACATTAGCTAATACACAATACTTGTCTTAACGTCGTGTGCCTTCCTTACAACAAGGATTTTTACAGCTTGGCTAATTTACCATATCTACCTATGTTCAAACTGTTCTCCCCTCGGAATGCTTGGGTATAACCGTTTTCAATTGAAACCTCATCGCCTTCATTCATCATCGTTATTTGATCATCCCACAAAGACAGTTTGATCTTACCAGTATCGTCGGATAAAACGGCATCAGCTACTTGAGCCGTTCCCCCCGTCCTAAGATTGACCGTCCTCGGTTCCCCCAATGATTCAACTCTCCCATTCACATTGACATTACGCATTCCTGCCCGCAGTTCGTTTATCTTCATGTTCCCACTGTTTTGTTATTGCCTATAATAAAAATTCTACGATGCAATAACATGATGTATTAATAAACATATTTTACTTACTAGCTTCCAGGAGCTTTGGAAAGAGATAAGATCAAATAATGTCCTGAATTACAAGCATATGGAGGAGGGATAGCGAAGCATGGCCAACCGCGCAGGACTCAAGATGAATATTATCAGCGTGACATGTGAAATCCCGTCCCTAAGGGGTTCGTGGGTTCAAATCCCACTCCCTCCACTCTAAATTCGGTCAGATATCCAAGAAAAATTAATATCAGCAATCTCTAGCAAGAACCTGATACACTAACGCCCCCAAAGGCACAAGTTTATTGCCAAACTCTGAGTATTCAACTTCCCAGAAATCTTTCTTATAGATTTAAGTATCTTCCAGGCCCTTTGAAGTTATTTTCAATCTACTACCAAGCCTCAAGATATAAGGTGTTATGAAAGTGGTTACTACTGTTACTACACCCAGTATTGGAAAGATGAATGACGAAATAGCACCAACGTCTTGGCCGCCTTTGGCTACAACCAGTGATAGTTCACCTCTCGCAGAAGACATTCCTAGTCCGGTCCGCAACGCCGTAGTACTACTGTACCCTGATCTAACGAGTATAACGTAAATTATCAACAACTTTGATACGAAGGATGTTACAATGAGAACGAGAGCGGGAATTATAAATATTGGGATTTTGGAGACGTCCATTAACGCACCTACAGATACAAAAAATAACGCCGCGAAAACATCCCGTAGTGGAACTGTTATTACGCGGGCAATACCGGCGCTGCTAGATTCGGCGACCAGGACACCAGCTAAGAATGCCCCTATTACAACAGACAATCCAAGTGCAATACTGACGAAGGATAATCCAAATGCCAGTCCGAGAATTACTATTAGGAGAACTGAATAGTCATTGGTCTTAGCCACCTTATCAATGATAAGTGGCAAGAATTTAGAACCAAGGACAAGAACTCCACCTATGAATCCTGCCACGATTGCCAATGACACGGATATCTGTACAACAGAGACGTTACTAGTTGCCGCTATAGATTGCAAAATACCCAAGGCAGTAATCACGACAATGTCTTCTACTATTGATATCCCCAACAACAGTACGGTAGATTTTTCTCTCAACATGTTAAGCTCTTCAAGTACTCGAACTGTCACAACCGTACTTGTTACAGACATGGCTAATGCTAGAAACATAGAGTCATATTGTGAAAACCCCAGTGTCTGGGCTACAAAAAATACTAATGTAAGAGTTCCTAGTGATTCTGAGAGCGCGACAATAATCGAAGTCCTTCCAACCGATCTGAGTTTTGCGATTGGAAATTCTGTCCCTATGACAAACATTAGCATGATTATTCCTAATTCTGCGAGGACGTTCAAAGCATTAATATCATGAATTAATCTGAATGGAGGAGTATAAGGACCTATTACCATCCCTGCAAGGAGATATCCTATAACCATCGGCTGTTTCAACTTGAAAGTAACAACCAACATTATAGCAGCAACTATCATAATCACTGCGAAATCTTGAACTAAATAGTTAGGATTGGAACCTAATGTCTGGCTTATTAAACCGCTTGTGTAATTCATAACCACCAAGTCAAAGACAAATGAGTTTGATGTTAAAATTATAGTTATCTGAATGTAGTTTGGGAATTGATGCCCCCTCTCACCTTGATTCCTGGCAACCATAGTGGTATAATTCATTGGGAACTAGATTGGTTTCTTTTTTGAAGAGATCAAAATATTCACATGCAAATGAAAGTTATGAATAGGATCGAACTCAAGAATTTCTACTAGTTATACCCGTATTTGCCTATTCATGTCAATTTGAACTTGGTGATGCACGTAATAAATTGGTATTCCATTGACTCTGTAAAAGTTGTTTTCAGTAGAAGTCCGTCAGGGCGTGCTGGCTTTGTGATCAAATATGAATCCCCCAGTGCGGTGACGTGTTCTTCGAGAAGATTCGTGTTACAATGATACGGAAATATACCAAATGGTTCTGCTCAAATTCATAAACTAATTTTGTTCCGTGCACAATTTCTTCAGACCGACATTTTACAGCAAGTTTCAAACTATGTTCCTTAACCTTGAGCAATGTCGACGAAATTATTCTCTTAACGACTGATTTTGATACAATTTCAGCGAGTTTATCGAGCTTGCCCTAACATATGTCGTTTGGTCGTTTACTTAGCTTTAAATAACAAGAAAATATTTTGTGAGCTGATCTTAATATATGGAATCCAAGATGCCAGATTATGACATCATAATAGCAGGAGGTGGACTTGCGGGCATGATAGTAGCAAGCTCGGCTGCATATTATTCTAATCAGACTTTAAGAATACTGGTAATTGACAGGAATTTACCTCCCGAATTAGGAAAGAAGACTGTTTCGGGATGGATATGTGGCGATGCTGTTGGAAAAAAAAGTGTAGATTTTATGACTTCAAGAATAGGGATTGCTTGGGACTCGCCTGAAATTGAACATCCAGTCAAGGGAGTCGTAGCGTATTCTCCAAACCACGAAACATCTGTTTCTTTTGATGGAGAAGGATATATTCTCAATAGAAAACTTTTGCCTCAAAAACAACTCAAAGATGTGCTGAAATTGGGGGTAGAGATGAAGTACAATGTTGCGTTAAGAAATCTCCTGGTAGAAGATGGCGCTGTAATTGGTGTAGAAGGAGAGGATATGGAGAACAAATCTCCAATTAGGAAGACGTCTAAGGTGGTCGTCGATTGTACTGGCGTAACATCGGTTCTTCGTACTAACCTTCCTATAAGGTCATTTATCCAGCGCAGAATTGACAGAGATGATTTAGAAGCCACAGGCAGATACATCTACAGCTTTGAACGAGGAAACGAAGATGAAACATTTTTTGATCCAGATTACTGCATAATTCACCTTGATCAGAGACTAGCTCCTGGTGGATATGCTTGGGTTTTTCCCAAGGGTACCAATAAAGTAAATGTTGGCCTAGGAGTTCAGCAACGAGCATTGGATACTTTTAACAAAAGGAATGGAACGCACAAGAATCTCAGAACACTTATAGACGATTACGTAGGAATCAATCCTGTCATCAAAAATCCTCAAATCGTTGATTCTGAAGCCGATAACGGAAACGCATGGGGAACATGGCAGGTCTCCGTAAGAAGGCAGAACGACTGCCTAGTTGCGAATGGATATATATTGGTAGGGGATTCAGCGTGGATGCCAAAGCCATTGGATGCTGGTGGAATAGGACCTGCAATTATTGCTGCTACCATCGCCGGAGAAGATGCTGTACAAGCAATCGAGGCTGGGGATTGCTCGGAAAGCTCATTATGGCGATACAACAAACATTTTATCGATGCATATGGTTACAAGACGGCGGGACTTGAAGTTTTTCGCAGGATGCTGCAGGGCTTAAACAATGATCAAATTGATTACGGTATGAAACATTTTCTGTCCAAATTTGACATAGATAAAATTACAAACGGTGAACATCCTGAATTTGGCATGGTTGATAAAGTCAGCATGTTGATAAGGGGAGCAATTAACAAGCGATTAGCCGAGGACTTGAAATATACGGCACGAGTCAATAAACAATTGGTTGATCATTATCACAATTATCCCGCCGATCCAGATCGATTTCCCGAATGGCAAAAAGTCCTCTCCACCTACATGGATGAAGCATTAGTCCATTTTGGACATTCTTAGTTATTTTTATCTCAATTTTTCTGCTGTCGATCCTCGGCTGGGAGGGGCTGCGGAGTCTCTGCAAACGCATCTATTCTCTTCATCAGGACTCTCCTTCTTTCTTCCTCAGTCATCATTGACCTTACATCTTCTATCAGGTGTCTTGATACGTCCAATTTTTTTCTTAACCCTGGAACCAGATTGTCAAATACTGCAAGAGGATATATTGATCCGTAGATATCGTCCATAATCTTAAAAAGATTCTCGATATCTTCCACCTTATTTTTTCTAAGTTTGTCGTAAATAATTCGCTTGATTTCACCAATACAATCCAAGAGACCTAGAACGTAAGAAGGACCATCCACGTCGATATCGCCCATACTTGGAATCTTGGAGGATCTTACAATCGAAAGAAGAGATAGTCCTTCGGTTAGTTCTTGTTCTGGAACAGATAGATACTTGGCTAGATCCGTTCTTGCAATGTATTTGAAATTTGCGAGAAGATCTTTTGCCTGTGAAAACATCTTTTCTGCTTCTAAGTTATCACCATTATGAATGGATACAATACCTTTGGCGCATAAAATGACTACGTCCCTTGTTCCTTTGATCAGAGATTCTCGTCTGCCTTCCAGATCTTTCAGCAAATCATTGATTTTTTCCAAGTCTGATGTCACATTCGATAGCATGGCATAGTGTGTTGTTTGACTGTGATATAATCGCTCTTTACAAGTAGCAGAATGCACAATCAGAATATTGTCTATTCCAGAAAACTATCATATTACACCTAGAAATTTTCTCAGCCACCGCAAAAAAAAATAAAAAAAGTCTAAAAGTAGGGCATACAAATTTTGGATCGTTGGCGAATATTCGACGGAGCAGAGGTTATGGTTTTGAACATACCCTCGTTCAAAAATTCAATAGAACAAGGTGGGATGCCCGCCGCCTTGGAGGGTCAAGTACTAACCTTCCCGATATAGTGGCAGTCAATAATGTGCATTCTATCTTATTGTCTATTGAAGCAAAATCTGGGACCAGTGATAATCTTTATGTGCCCTCTGACCAAATAGAAAGATGCATCCAGATTAAAAAGATGTTTGGAGTCTACAGGACGAGCCATGCAATCCTAGCGTTCAAGTTTATGAGAAAGAAGAGAGTCCTACAAAATGGAGAGAAAACATACATCAATAGGAAATTACAAGAGTATTATAAAATAGCAGACAAATATGCTGGTCCAAGTCCACCTAATATAAGATGTACTTATGATGGAAAAACGTATGAAATAAGAGGAGATAAAACAAGAAAATGCCATCTTGTAGATTATCCCATGCCATTCCAATCCCAGCGATGATCAACTTCTAGACCTGCGTGGATGCGTATAGCTTTTATTTTAGAATCCGGTGAGATAGATTCTACTATGAATCCAAAAGAAGCCTCCATTTCATCTAGACAAATGTATCAGATTGAAAATAATGGTTCTTCCCTTTTAGGAATGCACAAGTCCTACATGATGGAAAATGCAGGACACGGATTGGCCGATTTCATCATATCAAAAATGGGATCTACTTTGTCAGGGAAGAGCATTGTTTCGCTATGTGGAACAGGAAACAATGGCGGCGACGCAATTGTTGCATCCAGACATCTTGCAGGGTACTACGGTGCAAAGGTTACAGTAATCATCTTGGGGAATCCAGATGAAATTAGCACTGAAGAATGCAGCGCAAATTGGAACTTGATTAAGAAAATGAGATCGATTAGAATCTTCTCTGGAACCAACGTATTGGAGAGCGCTGCAGAAGAAATTTCAAATGGAGATATAATAATAGATGGAATTTTCGGTACGGGGATTAAGGGTAATATACGCGAGCCACATTCTTCTGCTATTGATACGATCAACAATTCCAAGGGGTATATAGTATCGGTCGATATTCCCTCTGGACTTGACCCTGATACCGGCATGACTCACGATAAGTGTGTAAAGGCTGATGCTACTGTCACCTTCCACAGAATCAAAAATGGTTTAATAGGGAGGCAGGAATACACTGGCCAATTGCACCTGGAAAAGATTGGAATACCGATTGAAGCTGAAGATAATGTCCTTTAATCTGGGGGTGGAACCATGAAAATCATTCAACTTTCAGTAGGACAAATGGCAAACTTCTCCTACATAATAGCAGATGAGAAGTCTTCGGAGTCTGGAATAGTGGATCCTTCTTGGGATCTGGAAAAAATATTTTCGACATTGAAAACCAATGGATTGAATGCCAAGTATGTTCTAAACACACATACACATTTTGACCACATACTTGGAAACGAACAAGTAGCCGCTGTGACTGGAGCAAAAATAATTCAGCATGAAAATTCTACTTCTTACAAGGACATAGCAGTTAAGGACGGTCAAGTTATAACGATTGGAACTATATCCATTCGAGTTCTGTTCACCCCGGGTCATTCAAACGACAGCATTTGCCTTATAGTTGATGAGGATTCCATACTTAGTGGCGATACCTTGTTTGTCGGCAATTGTGGAAGAACAGACCTTCCTGGAAGTAATTCTGTGGCAATGTACGATAGTCTGTACAACAAAATCTGGAACTTGAAAGAATCCATGGTACTTTACCCCGGTCATGATTATGGGCCTACTCCCACCTCAACCATTTATGCTGAAAAAATGAAAAATCCGGTGTTAGGCTTCAAATCCAAGGATTCATTTTTAAAATATCTTAATAGCGATGATTAATTGTGTCTTCAATCCATATTGATGCAAAAAGTTCTGGCCCTCATAAAGCATCCGTAACTGATTTTATCGGTAAAAATCCCATATTTGTGTGCGTCACATCTTATACCGAGACTAGCCAGATTCCTGGCATTACTATTGCAGGTGCAGATCCTGAATTAATCCCTTGCACCCCTGCAGCCGATGCTGAATTTTTATACTATGGACAATGTAAATCTATTTCTGGGGTTCCAGCAACCCCTGATGGCATCCCTACTCCAGCATTGATCACACGGGCAGCGTTACGAAGATCTCGAATACCAATTTTAATAGTTGATGCAGGATCGAAAATAAAACCACAATTGCCTGCCATTTCATTCGGCATCAAGTACGGGAGGGATATAAGAAACCAAAGGGCATTGGAACGGGCCGATGCTCAGAGAGCATTTGAATTTGGAAAAATGATTGGAATTCAACTTGCCATGTCTAATGATATACTAATCATTGGAGAAAGTATACCTGGCGGTACCACAACAGCTTTAGCAGTATTAACGGCTCTAGGCATAGATGCGAAAAATAAGATTAGTAGTAGCATGTCGGTAAATCCACACGAATTAAAAAATGAAGTTGTTTCTACTGCTATGCGTGGTTTAGAAGATCAGATTTTGCACCTGCGTAATGATCCCATAGATTTGGTATCCAGGATAGGAGATCCTATGATACCTTCAGTAGCAGGGATTGCAAGTGGTGCAATATCTCAAAAAACTAGAGTCATGCTTGCAGGAGGCACACAAATGACAGCTGTATTATGTTTACTGAAAGCCATGAAAATACCGCTAGACGGGATATGTATTGGCACTACATCCTACGTCAAAAATGACAAATCGTCCGATATCTTGAAGCTAGTCAGATCTATCTGCGATAATGTTCCTATTCTGTCTGTTGAATTAGGTTTGGAGTTCTCCATAAAGAAAGGACTAAGAATGTATAACAGCGGAATTGCAAAGGAAGGCGTTGGTGCTGGTGGAGCTGCAATAACATCAATTTTAAAATCTAAGGGGAATTTAGACCCCACCTCATTATTGCATTCTATTGAAATTGAATATGAAATTAGTATCGAAAGTCAAAGAATTGGAAGTCTTCAAAATAGTTAAGTAGCAAATCATGTGTTTTTGACGCTTCATGATATGTCTTTTTTTTAGTAACCAAAGAAAATGAACTGATTTTCCCCTTAACATGGCCTTATGACCTAGATCAAGTCCTAAAATTAAGGAGTTTACAATATGATTCGAGATATTCCACAATTCATGTGAATCTTTCCTAACAAAGCCAAGATGCTGGAAAAATTCTCTTGGTTGCTTTATCGAATTTGATCTATATAAGATGTTCCTCTTTGTTTCATACTACCCTCCTTATCAAACGATACGTTAAAGGGTAATATCGATAAACTATGCTGTTGTAGCCTCATAATTACGGAGAGGCAACATGTGACCGACTGGCGACCAAATAATAGACTTGTTGAAATAAAGTAAACACGATGAAACCCGAGTATAAGAATGACAATTAGAGTAGCATTATCTTGGATCATAGGTGATAATGAAAGTAAGGCATAGGAAATTTAGTTCTGGCTATAAGTAACGTGCCTAACTTTAACTTCTCATGTAATTTTTGTATATTCCTTACACAACGTCAACCAGTACCCTCAAGCATGAATGCTGCTTTCCAAGATTGATCAACTTTCCTGTATGTTGAAGGTGAATCTTACACCACTAGGTAGAACCAAGGTAAGTGGTATTCGCTAAGATACTGTGATTCACAATTAAGATATGAATTGAATAACAGATAGAATATTATTTTGACATAAAATATATGGTCCCATTATGGTAAATATAGATCCTACTTCACAGTCACAGATTTTGCCAAATTACGTGGATAATCGGGGTCTGCATTGTTGTAGAGGGCTAGATGGTAGGCCAACATCTGTAGTGGTATCACTTCAACCAATGGTAACAATGATTCCTTGACATATGGTATAGAGATACAATAATCATATATTGGATCTTGCTTATTTGATATACCGATTAGTTTCGCGCCTCTAGATTTAATCACATTCGCATTGGAAAGAGTATCGACGTATGTCGAGTCATAAGGATTCAAAATGATAACTAGGCTATTCGTGTCGATTAATGCCAAGGGGCCGTGTTTCAGTTCTCCAGCTGCTATTCCCTCTGCGTGAATATACGCAAGTTCTTTGATCTTTAAGGCACCTTCAAGACAAATAGGGAAATGTATTGAGCGGCCTAGGATGTAAATGTCCTTTACGTCTTTAACTTGCGCGGCTATCTCTGCAATCTTTGTTTCCAACTGTAGAGTTTTTTCAATCGCATTCGACAGTTCTCTCCATTCTGTTGAAATACCTGTCAAGTAACCACCGACACGGTCAGCTATGTAATAAATTATTGATAACTGGCTTGTAAAGCTCTTAGTGGCAGCCACACCAATCTCAGGCCCGCATTTTACTTCTAAAAAACAATCGCTAAGTCTGGCAAGAGAAGACGTAGAAACATTCACGATTGAAAGCACTCTAGCCCCTTTCTGTTTTGCTGATTTAACCGACTGTAAGACATCGGCAGTTTCACCACTTTGAGAGATAGCAATGAGAACTGAATTTTTATCAAGTAATTCAGAAGAATATTGGAATTCGCTTGACATGATTGACTCTACACGAATCTTTGAGTATCTAGACAGGATGTGTTTAGCTAATAATGCCGAATGATAACTAGTGCCACTACCTGTAATGAATACATCATCTGCGTTTGCAAGGATATCACAAAATGTTTCTAGATTTGGTTTCGTTTGATTGACACTTGTGAAAATTGTCTGGCTCTGTTCATAGATTTCCTTCAGAGTAAAATGTGTGTATCGTCCTTTATCTGCAGACCCCAGTTCCCATGCAACTTGAGTTGGGGTCCGGTTTACTTTATCCCCATCAAAGTTAATTAGAGAGATATTGTTCCCTTCTAACATTACTATATCTCTGTTGTCCAAGAATATAGCGCGATCCGTGTAATCCAGAAAACCCAATACATCACTGGAAATGAAATAGCCATCGGGCTTGATTCCAATAATTAGCGGCTCATCGTATCTTGCACCACAAAGTGTTGAATCTTCAAATATGGCAACAAAAGCAAATGAACCCAGTAATCGGTTACATGTATGGATCATCGCCTCTTTAATGTCATTCTTTAATGCCCAATAGTGTTCTAAGAGGTGTGCTATAACTTCGCTATCAGTCTGGCTCTTGAATACATGACCATCTTTTAACAAGCAATCTCTTAATTCATGATAGTTTTCTATTACGCCATTATGTACTACAGCCACATTGGCTGAACAAGCAGAATGGGGGTGAGCATTCAGATCTGTAACTCCTCCATGGGTGGCCCATCTTGTATGACCTATACCTAATTGTCCTGGCATCTCTTTTAATCCCAGTGATGCATTTACCTCTGCAACTTTGCCTATCCCTTTTCTTATAAGCAATTTACCATTGTTCAGGGTGGCTATTCCTACACTATCATACCCTCTGTATTCCATTTTTTGTAGTCCGTCAACCAATATAGGAGCGACCTCTCCTATCCCTGAATATCCTATTATTGAACACATGTTAAGACGCAGATTTTCGACAATTCTGGCTTAAAATACTTATGAAGATAGATTCTAACCGCTACAAAATGCATTATAAGTTTTACATACACATATTGGGAATAGATAAGAAGCAATTTGTTTGAAAGCTTATAAATTTACATATAGCGGACAAAATCCATATATAATCTTAGCTGGCAAGAACAGTCCGTTTGGACAGAAAAAACCTCGTCTACGATGTTGATCACCAATCCTTGACAAAGGAAATCGGAGTTCTTGAAAAGGCTAGTCATATGAGAATACTTTCAAATCCGGTGGCTTGGAGAATACTAAATTTGCTCTCTAGAGAGCCGTTATACCCATCTCAGATAGCCAAGGAATTAAAGATATATGAACAAAGCGCCTATTACTACATCCGAAAACTACTCTCTATTGGCGCTATCACTCATGTCGAAACATCAATGGTCCGTGGTGGCACTGCGAAATTTTACAGAACGTCATGTCCGGCATTTGGATTGGAAATGGATTGGGGTGAGGAACGAATTGAAGGCAAGAAAAAGCAAACAAAATATCACAAAGTCCAGTTATTCTTTGAGGATTTCATTAAAGATGGTTCATTTAACGGACTAATAGTGGTAGGTGCCCCGGACCCCCATGGACCATATAGATCTTCCTCAAGAGATGGCCATTATGCTATTCATCTCGCCTTTCTATTAGGAACGTTTTGTGGCATTCCCCGTAACTTTTCAGTCAAATTAGATGCTGATGCAAAAGCTGAAAAAGTTACAACAGCGGAGAACATCATATCTATAGGAGGACCGGGTACTAACATAATAACGGCAGAATTTAACCGCTTCCTCCCAATCCGCTTTAACGAAAATAATTTTTGGTCTGGCTTGACTAGCCCTAGCGGAAAATCTTATACTCTGGATAATCACGGACTAATTGCAAAAATAAGAAACCCATTCAATGATAAGAGCAATGTTATCGTCTTGGCTGGAGTAAGATCAGTTGGCACCAAATCTTCCATCATTGGCCTCACAAATTATGCTGACGGTATTCTTAGAAATTATAAGAAAGACCTGAACTGGGCTTTGGTAGTTCAAGGTTTTGACATGGACTCCGATGGCAAGTTCGATAATGTGGATATTTTGGATGAAGTTTTTCTTCCAATTCCTTAACGACCATATGGCAACTATGTAATATGTGGACTTTTTTACGCTATTCTTTGGCTATTTGTGGAACTTCCAAATGAACCAGTATTTGGGGCTCTTCTTCACGTTTTACCAAATATCCAGGCAGATTCACTTTTCTGTTCCCAACTGATACGAATCCGTGAACAACCACCTGCCTTGCTTGCAGAGGAGACTTTATTGCCATCTTTTTCATAATAATTGTCTGAAGCCTCCTCTCAAGAATATCTTCAATCTTGAGATTTAGAACGTCATCAAGGGTGGCAGAGTCCTTAACCAATGCAAGTCGGTTCAAAAAAGACAGCAAGTTGGATTCTTTGCCATGTCTATCTTCAGTAGTCAATGCGAGAAGAGTTCTGGCCTGATTTCGAAAGTTAGCCACCTTTGTTTGGGCTTTCCATAATTCTTTCTTATTTCTCAGGCCATAGGAACCAACTACATAGAGCTCCGAACTAAGCTGATCTGAGGTCCAGATACGTCTCGGACGTCTATAGCTTTTTTTAGGTTTTTTTGGATCTCCCATTCTAAACCACGACTACTTTGATGGCTCCACTTTTTCAGGCGCAGCTTTTGGTGCACTTGTTCCGCTCGCAGGAGGCGTTTCTTTTGCGGGAGCTCCAGGTGCACCGGCAGGACCAGGCTTAGGCAATTTCTTTACTCCAACAGCTCCGGCCTTTCTACCAGATGTTCGGGTACACTGTCCTCTAACTTTCAGTCCAAACATATGTCTGTAACCTCTCCAACTATACACAGTCTTTTCTCTTTCGATATCATTGGATATAGTAAAGTCAAGATCTGAAGTCAGAAGGTGTGTGTCCAAGCCCGTATCCATGTTTTTACGCCTATTGAGATAGAAGCTTGGAACACCAATTTGAGCGGGATTCCTAATAGCTGTTTCAATGTCTGCTATTTCTCTCTCGCTCAAGAACCCAACTCTCATATTTGGGTTAATGTTTAACGATTGAACTATCACCTGAGAAAGATTATAACCTAAACCTCTAACTTGACTTAAAGCAACAATTAATTTCTTACCTCCCTCGATATCCTTGCCTGCAATTCTAAGGATATGTTTATACTCGGCTACCGACAACGGTGCAATAAACTAATATTCCGCAATAAAAACCATGCTGGCATCATTTAACTTGAATGCGTTTGTGATGTTGACTGGATCATCCTAACAACTAGTGAAAAGGTAATGGCTTTGGTAGAACACCATAACCTCAGATAATACCGAAGGTTCTAAATTGTTTCTAACGATTATGGTATCAATATGATGGGAAATGGAATTTATTTTATATTAGATCATTTTACCGATGAAACAAGCTGAATAATAAGATAATTGTAGAAGTATTGACTTCAAGACTAACGTTTAATTTTGGCTCGCACAAAAATTGTTACTAATAATAAATATAAAACTGGAATCATGAAGATGTTTAAGAAGGTATTATTTTGAAGTAGATGTTTGAAACCTTTAAATTTGCAAACCAAGAGAGATGCATGATTGATTTCTGACGATTTTTATGAAATTGTTCACAAGAGTTATTCTTCGAATCCAAATTACACCTCGTCAAGTCCTGGTCTACCAGAAAATTACCATGACATTAAGACTCTTGGCGACCTATTAGGAATTAATTACAAGCATTTTGCAGTGGAGGAGCAGCTTCGTAATAACCTAATAAGCAAACTAAAAAGAGGGGAGGCTCCCTACCCTGGAATTATAGGATATGATAATGAAGTAATTCCTTCCTTAAATAGAGCTATACTCTCCGGGCACGATATCCTTTTAGTAGGACAGATAGGCCAAGCCAAGACGAAAATAGCTGAAACTATCGCGCAGAGTTTATTATCACCTATTCCTGTTGTCAGGGGAACAATTACTAATGATGTTCCGACCTTAGTTCCTGAGCCTGAATTAATTGCTTTGCTCGGTGATAAAGATGTAATTCGAACTAAGCCAGAATTTTCTGTGTCTATTGAATGTGAAAACATCATTAGAAACAACAAGCTTGACACCAAAATCGATTGGATTGACGGTCATTCCAGGTTTAAATATATATTGGCTACACCCGACATTTCGGTAAAAGATCTGGTGGGACAAATTGATGCAATTAAGATCGCCAAAAGAGGAGTCGAGATTTATAGCATGGAATCATATTCTCCAGGCCAGCTTCTCCAGGCCAGACACGGGATATTATGCATAGACGAGATTCCCGTATTGGATCCCAGGAAACAGGTAGCATTACTGAGTGTTCTTCAAGAAGGTAAATTCACAACAGGATCTTATCCGGTTGAATTTAGACCGGATGCAAAAATCATTGCCACCGCAAATCCTGTCGATTATACACATTCGGGAAAAATTATTGAACCGCTGTATGACAGACTTCGAAGTCACATAACTACACATTATCCTAGAACACCTTTAGATGAAATGTTGATTATCGTTCAAGAGTCACGGGTCTTTGATCTAACCAATGTGTTCGTTCCAGTCTATATTCTGCAAACCCTTTCCGAAATTTCACACATAGCACGTGCGCACTCAGAAATCAATCATGACAAAGGAGTGAGCGTGAGGATGTCTATACATTCCTTTGAGATAGTAGTATCTGAGGCCGAAAGGACACGAGGATTTCTCTACGCGGCTAGGGTAATTCCCAGATTCAGTGACCTTCATTGTATCCATCAGACGGCAAAGTTCGAGCTAGCTGAGATTGATGATACATTTGAGAATAGAAAAAAGATATTGGATTCCATCATCTTAGAGGCAATAAAGAAGATCTCTACATCGTATCTTACGGATATTCAGCCTGAAAAACTTATGAGATTAAAGGATGAATTCAAGGATGGTAGAAATTTTCAAGCCTCGCAAGACATTCCGGGAGGATATAATGCCTCTATCCAAAGTTATGAATTGCAAATAGAAAAATTTCCAGTATTAAAAGAGATCGTAGGAATAGTATCAAGAAAAGTTTTTGAAGAGCAAAAACGGTTTGAGGAAAACGCAAAAAAACATCGAATAGAAATGCCATACATCTCCACAGGCAAACAGAACGATTCAGAATTTACTGCATCTGTGGCAGAATTGGTTTTGGAAGGCCTCAGATTCATAGATCCACCGTTAATAGAACGAAAGGACGGATTGTATGTCAGCTCCAGCGTCAGCGTTTAACTACGAGGAAGGTATCAAAAGATTCACCTATTTCGGCATCAGTAAATTATTGAAAGAATCAGAATACAGTAATAATTACGATAGTAATAGATCACAAGATTCTATTCCCAACAATTTGCTGAACAAATACTTGGAATTAATTGGTCGAGAGATAATGAGAGATGAAGCACCCAGCCTTGATGATATTGAAACAAAGCTACAGGCTACAAGGGAGCAAATGGGATATTCAGACAATGGTGGAACAAATGTAAACGAAAAATACAATGATTCAACAATAGATACTAGTCAAACCTCGGTATCCATAATCGCAGAGCTTGAGCGTAGGGGATATTTGAAGGATTCCAGTAAATGGCTGAGTAAAAAAGGATTTCTAGCAGTAGGAGGAAGGTTACTTCATGACGTAATGAAGGCACTGAAAAATGCAGATTCTGGTATGCATGAAACCACACATGTTGGAAGTGGTTCGTTACTCTTCGATACCACTAAAAAGTATGAGGCTGGAAACGACATCAGACTCCTAAATGTACCGAAGAGCATGTTGAATGCGATAGAGAGAATGTCTAAAACAAAACAGAAGATCTCCATCCCTGTGGAAATTACGATAGATGACCTAGAGGAATACGAAACGAAACAAGACGTTAGAATGTCTGTTGTATATTGTATCGACCTTAGTTCTACAATGAGATATTCTACGATGTATGGAGACATGAGCAGAATTGAAGCAGCAAAACGTGCTTTATGGAGTTTGTATTTTCTAAACCAAAAATACTTTTCATCTGATTCAATTTACATAATTGGATTTGGAGCCTTAGCTTCAAAAGTGTCCCCATTTGATATACCATATCTTAAGACATTTGAACCCGGAACAGATTTCTTACACTACACAAATTATCAGGCCGCTTTTAGATTAGCGAGAAAGGTACTCCAAAAAGACGGATCAGTTAACAAACGAATAGTAATGGTCACTGATGGACATCCTAGTGCCTGCTTTGTCGATACCCCTGATGAAAGAGAAAAAATATTGTCCCAAAGACCATATTCTCAATTTTATGCTCCTGAAACAAAGACACTAAATGCAATAAAGAAAAATCTAGACATGGTGCTTGATACATCATCTGGCAGAACAGTATATCTGTGCTATCGGTACAGACAAGTTGATCAGTACATTGGAGAAAAAACCATTCTAGAAGCGAGGAAGTGCCGTAACACAGGCATTGAAATTGACACCATCATGATCAGCGAAGAAGATTCTCTGCTGAGCTATGTTAACGAATTAGAGAGATTAGTCAAAGGCCGCTCTTACTACATTAACCCTGCAGACATTGACAAAATACTGCTCACTGACTACTTAAATAACAAGAAAATCATCCTATCCTCACATACATAGTTTGTACCATTAGTTTTTATTTACAACACGAGGAACTGACTTACGATGATGGCCAATACAGATATGATTTACTTGGATTGGAATAACTCATTTAACATATTAAGGAAGGCTCACAAAGCTTCCTTATTTGTACTTATAATTGGTCCCAAAGGAACAGGAAAGACTAGTCTTGTTAGGAAATTCACATCGGATCTCCACAAAGAGCTTCATTCTGTAAACTTCAGTCTTCGAACAAGAGAATCTCATTTAGTTGGCTCTAAAACAATGAATCAAGGAGAGATCAGTTTTGTAGAAGGGATATTGATCAAATCAATGAAAAATGGTGGAATTCTTTATTTGGATGAATTAAACGCTGCTGAAGCTGATGTCCTCTTACGCCTTGATGAGGCACTCGATGACAGACGTCAAATCATTTTGAAAGAGGCAGAGGGACAAGTAATAAAGGCTTCCCAAGATTGGTTTGTTATAGCAACGATAAATCCATTGTCCCACGCAGGCACCAAAGAACTTCCACCCCAGATATTGAGCCGGTTTCCTGTAAGAATTAGACTGGACTATCCCCCGAAAGATATCGAAATGCAAATTGTAAAAAATCATGTTAGTATTACTACTCTTGAAGAAAGAGAGCTAGAACGTGCGTTCAAGTTGGCAAACGGTTTAAGAGAAGCTGCTTCTCTTGAAGAGCTTTACTATAGTCCCAGCCTTAGGGAATCAATTGCGTTTGCAAAGCTCATAAGAGAAGGTGTTACAGCAAAGGAAGCTGCAGAGGTGATATATGCCAATGTTTATGAGCAGTGGGGTGAGGTAGAATATAGGAAAGTCATGGACATGATAACCTCTATATTCGCTTCCTGAATTGTCAGTTGATTATAAACAACGCTTTGTGATGCGCAATGATGTTCTTATTAATATAGGTACTTTTTTAGCGAGACGTTGGTCTGGAAATCCCAACACTATCGTCACACTGAAAGATGGCGCCATACCCTTTGTCAACATTCAAAACTTCACAATCTCTTTACCTTCCCTAAATTATTATATGGGAACTGAATTTCAGAAATACAGACAATGGAGAGCGGCACTATGGTATGAATCAATGAGGATCGCATATTCTACCAAAGTTCTCAGCTATGACCTCGCCTTTGGATTTATCCTCAATACTTTAGAAAGCAAGAGAATTGAGATTCTGGGTCTTGGGGAATGGGAAGGTATGGAAAACGAGATTATATTCAATGAGGGAATTTCGTGGTTATCTCGACCTCTACTAAATGCACTATACGGCAAACAAAAGCTCATTGAAGCGTTTTCTCAATTCCTGCTCACAGGATACATAAAAGGAGAATTATTTGGAGGTGAATTAGAACGCGTGCACAAGGCTGTTGATTTTGCCAATGCCGTGGTTAAAGATGCCCTTTACAATAATCGGAGTACTGATTGGATAGAGCAACAGGTTCCACAAATTGTCAAATTACTTCAGATAAATCCATTGATAACTATTCCTTTAATTGCCCCCAGATCGAGAATCGGCCTCTCGCTTTCTCAAAGCGACTTAATGAAACAAATAGAAAGAATAGTCAAGACAAAAAACAAGGAAAAAGATGGCCAGATTGTGAAATCCATAGTCGACGGAGCCCAGCTGCTTAAGGAATTTGAAAGTTTAGCACGAGAAAGTAAGCGTTCGGAAAGTAAAGGTTATGCGAGCTTGGAAGAATTTGGTTTGTCTGCGCCAGATAGTCTAGCCGTTGATGAAAGAGCCATATACGATAACGATCTTATTACGAGACTGAAGGCTGCGGTAAGATATTGGAAGAGTGGATGGATTGAAATGCATGATGAAAGAGGAGATGATTTGGACACTGATGCAGTCTTGGAATCACAACCCAAACCCTTTTTCACCGACTTCAAACTCTCTGTCCAAACAAAAATTGCTCTTTTGCTCGATCACTCCAGTAGTATCGAGGATGAAGAGATCGAATACAAGAAGGCTACCATAGCTTTGTGTGAATCTCTAAAATTTCTCGGAGTTAGTTTTGCCGTCTACGCGTTCAGCACCAAGGAGAGGAAGGTTAAATGTTGGATCATAAAACGACCTGAAGAAAAATGGTCCTCTATTAATGCGCGAAATTTAGCTCAGATCAAGGCAAGTGGAGGGACACCCCTCGCAGAGATCTATAACCTGTTATTGCCTGTAATGAAAATGTTCAGGCCAGATATCCTGATAACACTTACTGATGGAGAACCGGCCGATTATGGGGCGGTAAGATCCGCAGTTACCAGTTACAAGATGATGGGAATACGCATGGTGGGGATAGGACTAGGCAAAAATGTCAATAGTGCAGTGAATATTGGACAAAACCTAAAAGGTTTGGAATTTGAAAAAACTTTGGCTGTAAGCAGACTACAGGATATCCCCCGTAAGGTATTGTCTCTGTTACAGATTTAACGATGGATCGACCTGTTTAGAAAGTAACTTGATATTGTTTAGTGATCTTCTCCCAGTCTGATAGAAAGGAATTCAGCCCCTTTTCTGTTAGCGGATGCAACATCATCTTACCCAGTATCTCCGGTGGCAAAGTTACAATGTGCGCTCCAATTTTTGCAGCTTCTACTACATGAACCGGGTGCCTTACGCTTGCGACTAAAACTTCTGTGTCAAATTTAAAATTAGCGAAAATCTGGACTATTTCTTTGATGATTACCATGCCATCATGGCCAATGTCATCAATTCTTCCAATAAACGGACTTACATAAGAAGCTCCTGCCTTGGCTGCAAGGAGAGCTTGATTTGATGAAAAGATTAGCGTAACATTTGTCTTAATGCCCTCTTCA
>JBAWET010000026.1:0-16441 GCA_049591355.1 Nitrososphaeraceae archaeon | reverse complement strand
AGACACAGTATTGCTATTTAAGCTGACAGTATCTGATGGAAAAGGTGGACAGGGTACTGATGATGTGAAAATTAGAATAAAAGATAAACCTGGTGATAATAGTAAAGTTGCGCCGGTTGAACCTCTGGCTAGTAATTTTAATCTCGCTAACCATGATCCATCCGTCAATGCTGGTCCGGATCGTACTGTGTATGAAGGTACTAATGACGTTACCTTGAAAGGTACTGCGAGAGATACTGATGGAGATAGACTGATCTATTCATGGGAACAGACTGCAGGTGAATCTGCTGTCTTAAGTGATGCGAATTCGGTCAAGCCAAAGTTCAATGCTCCTGATGTGAACGGAGACACAGTATTGCTATTTAAGCTGACAGTATCTGATGGAAAAGGTGGACAGGGTACTGATGATGTGAAAATTAGAATAAAAGATAAACCTGGTGATAAAAGTCAGCTTGCCCCGGATCTCTCACGAGAACCGATCCCTGCAGGCTACCAGACGTCGGACTTTGTTAACTAGCGTACTTACTACTACTAGTACTAGTAGTTGAGAAAGATGTCATTTATTTCTAAACTTTTTAATGAACGACAATAAAGGATCCTTTTATTCTACCTAGATGATTTAGTCTGCATCATGAGTTAAACATTACAATCCGCTCCTTCGTTACAATCCTATCTTGCAATTATCTTTAAACAGGGAATCCGAATTAGGATTTCTACTTGAATAACAACAATTCCCACTTCCTTTGAACGTGAAATTCGGTGTGTCTGCGTTTGGCAGATACGTTGAAAAGATCGTAGGAATGATCTCTTTGATTTAAGTGCATCTTGATATGGATATGGCTATTCATCGAATACCGATGCACAAAAAATAGATGTGTGAGAACTTTCTCGACTATCTTTTATACATTGGTTCCCAATATTCACTTCATGATGTTGATTGTCGTCCCATTTTAAATACTGAACTCACAGTCAGCCCACATTTCATATAATTCCACTGACAAAACCATTACTGTGAGTTGCTTCTACAAGTTGGTTTACTGATGTAAACGGCGTCCGGTCTAGATTTTGATATTAGATCAACAGAAGATCCCAATACACACATATTTCGATCAAGGTATCGGATCAGAAGAACATGAAAATAATGATAAAAGAGACCGCATTTTGTCACATGTGACAGAGGGAGAATGATTTCATGAAAAGCATGACGTTGTGGAATGCAACGACCCTTTTCCAACCCGCTCTGAGGTTAAATAAAGTTGCACATTATATCCAGTATACAAATATCGTTTCCCCATCGAGGTTTAGATCATTTATTTCCTGAGTGAACGTGGTCACAGTATTCATATGACTTCATTTAGTTTTAGACTTTTGCCGGTCCGGATTCAGCTATATCTCTCTCGTCGTGAAAGGTTGTTGTCAGCCCGTTATGTTAAGAACTGATGAAGGACATTTTTTTCTTGATCATCGGTGTGTAATGGAATAAGTTAGCTCCTCTAATAGATTAATTTGGATTCTAGCCTCTGGAGTATATCTTTATAGTCATGTAAGATAACTTTCCCACATATGGTTTCACATTAGTGTCGTACCTAGAGCTTGTGTCATTAGCACCAGCACGTTCGGTCACCACATCTATAATGCTTGAATTTATAATATTGACGGTATTGATCTCTGTGCCTGCAGCCCTTACAGCATCACCCATAAACCGTGTCTTTACCAAGTTTAGTGTAGAATTACTTGAAATAATATACTCATGGTCATTTGTGTTGCCGACCATATTGTTTATGAATAAAGTACCTGTATTGTTCGAAAGTCTTATAGCATTGCCCGATAGTTGAATCACGTTGTCATTAAACCTGTTACCCTTGACATCATCGTCTTTGATATTTATTCCGTATTGTCCTAAGCCATCTATTACATTGGACCTAAAAACATTGTGATTTGCACCCTTTGACAAGCAAATTCCACTCTCTGTGTAGTTTCGTACATAGTTGGATGCCATTGTGTTGTTTTGCGCTGCGAGCGCCACGATAATGCCACAGTCTTTCGGATCGGAAATCGTGTTATTAAACAGCATGTTGTCAGATGAATTATTCTTGACAGACAGACCATCAACACTTCTACTTACTGCATTGTCATAAACCGAATTCGAGTGGGAGTCTGAAACTGCAATACCGGTATTCGAAACTGATATGTTGTTAAGCCTGGCAGTAGAATTGACTGTTTTTTTGCTGAACATGAGTCCTACTTCTTTGTTACCCTCTATCCTATTTTTTTCAAAGATTAGATTGGAACATTCAAGCGAACAGATGAGCCCGATTCTACTGTTGTGAATGTCATTGTTTCTAATCTTCATATCATGCGAGCCTGTGTGCGGATCTATACCGTATTTGAAGTTGTCATGTACTGTATTATTCTCTATAACCATGTCCCCCACACCCGTAGAGTAAAATCCATACCATAGATCATGTATGTTGTTACCCGTTAAAGTGCTGCCATCTCCTCCGTAGAAGCTAAGCCCTTGCTTTTGTGAAGTATTATAACCTAAGTATGCGATTTCAGAGTCTTGCAAATGAGATGGACCTGCTCCTTCTCCTACAGTGATATAAGGTCGTGGGACTGTGCCATCAGATTTCTGGTTTGCATAATTTTTTGTAAGAGGATTCCAAGATGTAATTTTCACTCCCTGTAGGTCAAGTCTGCCAAAAATCTGGAGAAAATAAGGGGCGGCTCCAGTTGCTTCCTGATCTTGTCCAGGTACCCTATTACCGCTAGATCTATCTTCAGAATTTATCTTAATCCATTTTGCATCTTTGTTATTAATAGTAAGGATTGCTTCTTTGGATACAACGACAGATGAATTTAAGAACCATATGCCTTCTGATGTCTCCTTCTTCAGTAGGTTGTCATCAGCTATTGTGTTATGTACGTCAGATAAGGTCGAATTGCATGTTACGATAATTACTTTTTTTTGCTGGTCATAATTTGCACAGACTCCTTTAGGTCTGTCTTTTGGCGAAGATATATATCCAGAATACGAAAGAATACTGACTGAAAGCAAGGACACGGATATGAGAGCTGCTGATAGTATTATTGTAAGGTTCTTCCTAGTTAAATTCATGTTATTCTACAGTTCTTATCGTGATTGATTCCCGATCAGGTAATACTGCGGAATAGATACTCTTGTTAGTGTCAAATGTTGTCTTGTTTCCAGCCTTGTTTCTAATATCAACCTTCCCAGAGTCAGAAATGCTAATTGAATTCTGTCCGCCATCAGCGGCTCTTATTTGATCCGAAGAGAAACTGGTATTTGCTAGCCTTACAGTAGAATTACCTGAAATGAAATATTCAGAATCTTTAACAACACCTATGTTATTTTGAGTAAATACAGAACCCGTGTTATTGCTCACGCTAATCCCTACTTTAGCCATGCGTATTTGATTACCCATAAAAGTATTATTATTTACGTCGGAGTCAGTAACATAGATTCCATATCCTGCGGCCCCATTTATTGAATTAGACTTTATTTCATTGCCCGATGATTTATCATATACACAAATTGCATGTCCTCCAGCCCTGACAATACTATTTTCAATTATCATGTTTCCAGTCCCGTTATTGTAAACGCAGATCCCATACTTAGTAGAATCAATAACATTATTGTGCATGACTGTATTTTCAGTTGCACCCTTCGTCATCTGTATCCCATATTTCGCTGCTTGTAGAATAGAATTATTGTGAATATTATTTTTCGAAGAACCAAACTTTGCTTCAATCCCAATATCCGAATCCGAAACCGTGTTGTTGTAAATATTGTCTTGATGTGATTCAGAAATTACAATACCCTTTGCCTCGTTGTAGATGGTGTTGTTCCTGACTGCAGAGTCCATGACGTTTCTACTTAACATTATTCCTGCGAGCTTGTTGCCATGTACCTCGTTTCCTTCCATAATTATATTGGTACAATCAAATGAACAGACTATTCCAAGCCCTTCATTTTCATGTACACGATTGTTTCTGATGATCATATCATGGGTTCCAGTATGGGGATCTACACCGTACTTAACATTGGCATAGATATTATTGTCTTCAATTGTCATGTTCCCTATTCCCTTTGAGTAGAATCCATACCACAAATGATGTATTGTATTATTTCTTAGGACACTTCCGTCGCCTCCATAATAAGAAAGTCCCTGACGGAGAGAAGTGCCATATCCCAGATGTGAAATTTCTGAGTTAGTTATGTTGGTCTTCCCCGAAGCTTCAGGTAGGACTGCAAGTGATGCCCTATGGATCTTTCCGTCAGTTGCAGTATAATTATTCGATGTCGTATTCCAAGAAGATATCTTGACGGAATCAACTTTCATGTTACCAATGACGTCTATGTGATAGGCATCGGCACTAGTAGTAGAGTTAATTTTTAACCACTTTGTGTCAGTTGAATTGACATTAAAATCAGAACCATCTGCAATAGTCAAATTAGCATTCAACAACCATACTCCATCACCTTCCTTCTTAAGCACAGCAGGGTTTTTAAGCACGTTATCTACATGACTCAAGTTTGCAGTTTTACAACTGACCGTGATTGACCTAGTGAGTTGGTCATATCCGACGCAGAATCTAGGATCAGAAGCCGCATTGTGAGATGTTATCCGTTTTAAAGTAGGCTTAATTTGATCGATAGTATCCGTGCTATCTTCTGCATCTGAAGTGTCTTGGTTATCTTGTGCGGGGAGTTTTTTTTGGGGGTTTGCTGTCGCTTGATCCTGAAGTGTAAATAGTCTGTCTGCAGCGATATTTTGTACTAATAATGAGTATGAGAATAGAGTGAAAACTAGAAATGATGACAATACCACAGATCGTAATGACTCTCTCATTGACCAGTTAATGAATTTAGTAATAATCTTCAACATGAATCACGAACAGTTTTCTAACGCGGCTCGGTGTATTTATTCATTGGTGGCGAAAAATTCAATATTCCACCATCAAGTCGAAAAATAACATATTTCTCACTTTTTAGCAACATCTCTAAACAATCACAAATAGTATAGAGTTCACGTTTCCAGAAGAATCAGCTGATGTGAACGGATTATGGTGTGAATATAGGTTTTGGATGATAAATGCAGGTAGAGACCTATGCTTTGCCTATGGTACAAAGTTATTTGATGTGGCAAGAAGTACAAAAAATTGAATGGACCTCAAACCTTGTCTTATACCTTGACCTCATGAGGAGCACTCTACCAAACTAAATTTAACGATCTTTTCTATATCTGCAAGAGCCAATATGTAAGTTGAAACCTGAAGACCTTGTACTGACACAATGAATACTCGTGATCGATATTCTGATAATTTGATTCCTCCGTCATCTGGTCCATTCTTGACATATATGATGCCTCTATCTTAGGGTGTTGTTGATAAATGTCAAAGTACCATTGGTTAGCTTGACTGGAGACCGTGAGACGTTCAGCAGCTGATTGTATTTAAAGACATTATCTGTAGATTTTGAATCTCTGGCAATAACAGCATAACCACCACCAGCATCAATAGTATTATTACTAACGGTATTTGCTGATGGACTATTCATAAGACAGACTCCGTATGAGTCAGCATTTAGCAATTTGTTTGACACTATTGTATTTTTTGAAGATCCTTGGCTGACCTCAATACCACATCTTTTTGAATTATAAATCGAATTATTATCAATCGTATTATTTGAAGAGTTGAGTTTTACTTGAATACCATTATTGGTGTTGGAGATCGTATTATTATAGACTTGATCGCTGGAAGATTGAGATACAGAGACCCCCGTATTTTCATTCTGGATCTTGTTATGTCTTACGATAGAGTCCTGCACATTCCTGCTAAGCATAATACCTGCATTCGTGTTGCTAGAAACCGTGTTTCCATCTATGGTTATATTATTGCAATCAAGGGAACAGATTATACCTATATGTCCATTGTCATATACCCTATTATTTCTAATAATCATATCATGCGTTCCTGTATGGGGATCAATACCATACTTAATGTCATCATGAATCGTATTATTTTCAATTGTAATGTTACCCACCTGTTCAGAATAAAATGCATAATACATATGATGTATCGTATTATTTCTTATCACGCTGCCATCACCAGCCCAAAAAGAAAGGCCTTGGCCCCTTGAAGTATTGCCGTCCCCCAGATAGGCGATTTCAGAATTGATAATGTCTGTCTTCCCTGAAGCAACGGGTAGAACTGTGACGGATGATCTTGGGATCTTCCCGTCAGTTGTAGTATAGTTATTCGATGTTGTATTCCAGGAAGAGATTTTCACAGAATTTATCATCATATTGCCTACTACATCTATATGATACGGCTCTTCAGGTGTCGTAGAGTTTATCTTCAGCCATTTAGTATCGGTTGAATTTACGTGAAACATAGCATCATGCCAGATCTTAAGATTAGAATTCAATAACCATGTTCCGTCATTTTCCTTCTTCATTGCAGAGGTATTATTTAGCGAGCTATAGATTTGACTGGGGTTCCATGAACCGCAGGTTAGAGTGATCAATTTATCTGCTGGATCATATGATATACATTCCTCCACAGCCGCGTTTAGGTTTTGTATTGATGAAAATAACAAGACAACAAGAATTGATGCTAACGACAATACCATAGATATGTCTTGTTCAACGAATTTGTTGCTACTCATTCTATTCTCGCTGTTAATTGTCATATATTCGATACTTAAAGCCATCTGTGAAAGAGCTTCTCAAACAATAATCATTTCCGATTAACCATTCAACCTGTCGTGAACGGTGATCCTGCATTCAGCAAATTGTCTTTAAAGTCATTTTTTCCGCACGGACAGCGATAAAAGTCTATTTGGAAAGTCAGTGATAATTCGCATGATGGCGTGGATATGTATATCCTGGATTAACCGGTTAATATCTGCTCACCTGGCATAGCCAATGTGCTACCTAGTATAGTCAACTGCAAATGCGGTACTCTTGGGGTTTGAATGCTAACGGTATTGTAACCTGGATTGGTACTATTGCTAACGTCAAACTGGATTTGCTTATGACCCTCAGTATCCACCACTCCAATAATGTTGTTCAAAAGTACCTTTGGAATTTTTAGTATGAGTGAAGAAGTTGATGGTTGAATTGTGGTATTGACATTAGGACTGATGCCGCCATTGTTCATATCTATCACCATCTTGCTTTCTTTAGGATCGAATTGCATTGCTTCTATGTTTGATGTAGACGAAGAGTTTATTTCAATCGGAAACATGTACTGTCTTTTTGGATGGACATTCGTTGCATTTAGCTGAAATATAGCATAGGCACCAAAATATAAGTCACCATTTGGGGATTCAGATAGACCCACGACAGGCTTAAATGGGTAGTTTTCGAGGTCAATTTTGAATTCCTCGGTTATTTCCTTAGTAACCTTATCGAGACGAAGAACATAGAGATCCCCTGAGTATGAGCCAACTATGAACTTGTCCTTCAAGAGCGGTATTTTATCTCCTTCATAATAGATCATTTGGGTAGGAGCAATTGTGTCCCAGTAGCTTCTCAAGGGTATGATCGATAATGATGAGTTTGCTAGCTCTGGAGCCTTGTTAGGAGGTTGTAAACTTGGAAACCCGTAATTACCACCTTTCTGAATTAGGTTGATTTCATCGTAGTAATAATCTCCGTTTTCACTTACCAACCCATTTCCCGATGCGTCAAAGGCTATCCCATACAAATTTCTATGCCCTATTGTGTAAACAGGGGAATTGGGAAATGGATTGTCCGGGGGAATAGTACCGTCTCTATTTATACGTAAAATTTTTCCGATAAGAATTGAGGGATCTTGTGCAAATGGGTGCTCAGTAGCATCTCCAACGGTTATATACAATTTATCGTCTGGTCCAAAGGCCAATGCACCTCCTGAATGGTATCCTTTGCTAGCGGGGATATTATCAACCAAAACGATCATATCTTTAGCCTTATTGTTATCTTCTGTGAACCTGACAACTTTGTTAAAGGGATCACCCTTTGCATCAGTGGCCGTATAATACACATAAACGAAGTGATTATTTTCAAAGTCACGATCAAGTGTCAATCCGAGCAAGCCTTGTTCCCAATTCACATAGACGTCAGAAAGGGTAGCAAAGGGAGAGGCTAGAATTGTGTCGTTCTGCATGATTCGAATGTTTCCACTGTTCTTTTCTGTGTAAAATAGTCTTCCATCATGTGAGAATGCCATACTGGCCAGAATACTGCTTTCCGACCCATGATGGTTGTTACCCGATACATCGTTGAAATGACCATCAAAAGTCCAATGTGCAATTAAACTTGGTAGACCACTATCGTTTGGATTATCAAAAATTTGTTTGACTTGATCTGGAGTTAATGTTCTGCCATAGATCCGAAGATCATCAATTATTCCAGACCACCTATTACACGAAGCACAATATGCTGCAGAACCTATAGTAAACGGAAGACCAGCATTACCAAAATATCTGCCCTGGTATTTTGTTTCACCCACAAATTGTCCGTCACTATATATTCTAATAGTAGTGCCGTTAAAAGTTCCTGTTATTTGATGGAATGTGCCTGGCTGTATGGAGACGTCCGGAGAACCAATTAATTTTCCACTGGTATCAGCGAAGACAAAACGAACTAGCTGATTTGTTCCATTGGCCGTCATGTCGAAGAACCATCCCGATGTGTGACGGCTATTAGTATACGAAATAATTTGGCCCACAGGTTCGGGTACTGGGACTGCTTTTACCCAAAACGAGACTGAAAAATCTTTGAAAGTAATATTGTTTATAGTAGGAACATGAACTGCCTCTCTATAAGGGGCTCGAATCTCCAAGGCTTTACCAAACTTACCGTCGACAAAGAAAGGATTTAGATCTGCTAAATCATGAATTCTTATTGAACTTCCCGTATATCCGTAACCCACCTGCCTATTATGAGCGGGATCACAGTGAAAAGTCGTAACGTAGTCTACGCATCTGTAGTACTGAATTTTTGTATTTTTGTAATCTTTTATTTCTTCGCCGTTTATGGGCACACCTAGACCAGAGGTAATCATCGAGCCAAAAATCAGAAAGCCTAAAATTGATGACAATGCCACAGCCCGTAATGACTTTCCCATTGTCCAGTTAAGTAACTTAGAAATAATCTTCAACATGAATCACGAACAGTTTTCTAACCCGGCTCGGTGTATTTATTCATTGGTGGGAAAAAATTCAATATTCCACCACCATGCTGAAAAATAAGATATTTCTCACTTTTTATGCCTCATGAATTTCAATTATAATGTTACCTGTAGCCCCCTGTTTTCAGGAAATATTATTTCGGCTATGTAATTATGTAGATTAATAGTACTCACGCACCTGGCATGTCCCATAAAGGGCTAATAATTCATCATTTTTTGTTGTGCAGTTAACAAACGCAGATTGCAACTCAGTCAAAAAGACAAATACTGGCGTGGATTGCTACTTCACAACCACGGTGCCAGTCATCCATGGATGAAAAATACACAGGTAGTTATAGGTACCTGCTTTTTCAAATTTTACAGTAAATTCAGTAATGGGCTGATAGGCGGATGGTATTTTTCCTTCAGGGAAAATTGCGCCAGAATTAAGATATTTTTCAGTTCCGTCCATATTGTATGTGGCGTTTGGATTAAGATAAGTAATATCACCTATCGAGTCAATCACAATCGGGTTGACAGCTCTTGTATTTAGCCCAATAATTATATTCGTTCCGTTTTTACCTGCCATCATTACGGGCTCGCTATTGGCATCGGGAGGGAGCGGTACAAATTGAGTGGAGTTTGAAACCACAAACGGAGAATTAATCTCACTCACAGACAAATTGTTGTCGCTGGTGAATGTAACTGTGTGTGATTCTGGAACTTTACTAGGATTGTACCACGTTACATTGTCTCCGGCATTTATTTCTACATCTTTTGGCAAGAATTGATTTAATGAAAGTGAAATGTTCCCCCCACCGGCTGCCACTCTTGTAACATGTGCTTGTACTGTAGTTATATTGCCTGCATTTGAATTAGTAAAACCTTCAAGACAGAATACTAACGCTGCGATTAAAATAATCCAAATTGGAAACTTCACTAAACTTTCGCTATTAGGTTGCATTCGATCCATAGATATTGGTATTGATATATTAATTGATATTATTTCAATTTCACAACTCTCGCTCGTCTATCAGACAAAATGTCCCTCTCCAGCTAAATATGGCTAGGATAATATCACCGAATAAGTTCACACACCAACTCCCTATCATGCAGTTTGTTGGAATATTCACTGTATCATAGTAATGAGAGTCTATTTGACAACCACCTTCCCCGTCATGAATGGGTGGAGAGTACAGAAATAATCGAAAGTTCCTTTATCACTGAAGGTGTGTGCGTAGGTTTTTCCTGAAGCCAAAGGTCCGGATTCAAATAGAGTACCCGTGGGGCCGCCTGTTTCCAAGTTGCCGGAAGTGACGGTATGGATTTCAACATCATTGTTTGTCCAAGTTACGGCAGTGCCCCTGAGGATATTGATAGTTGAGGGTTTATAGAACTCGGTATTCGCGACGGAGTAAGCACCCTCGGGGATCTCAACGTTAACCTTCTTAGATAACCCATCAGCTGAAAGCGCAGATTCATTAGAGCTTTCTACAGTTGATAGGTTTTGGTTGGGTTCGTCTTGTGATTTACTGGATTGATTTGTAGCGTTTGGCGTGGCAGAAATCTGAACATTTGTCGAGTCAGCTTCCAAAGGGATTTCAAATCCCGTTTCCACATCATCATGAGTTCTATTGTAACTCACTTCATTGCCATTTACCAAAATGGTAAAGTTGTATGTTCTAGGGTCGCCGCCCCCAACTAGAGATTGAGGTAATGTAAATGTTAACTTGTCTTCTTTTTGATCCACCCTTTCTAAAGTAAGTATGACTCCATTTGATTGTCCATCTTGCTCTATTTTGGTAACTTTACCTGTATTCATCCACCAATAAGCTACAGATTTATTTCCGGCCACATCATCAAATCTGTAAGGCTGACCCAATGCTCGAGGCAATACTATATGGTCAAAAAACTTGAGGAACTTCTCATTTCCATTCAAATTTTGTGTGTAAATACCCATCACCAATACCTTTCCTTTTCCATAATCAAGTTCGTAGGTAGCTACTTTGGAACCAACTGCTTCCGGATTATCTTCAAGGATCTCTTGTGGAATTTGAGCAGCATAATCAAATAGTATGGTGGCATTAGGATTACTAACATAATTTTCCTCGAAGCGGGTGTAGTTAAATGGATTATCTGTATAACGTACCGGTACTGCAATATCTCCATACAGAAAGTTACTTCCTATCCATTCTTTCTTGTCGTCAAAGTAAGCTTCGTGGTCTGCCTTGGTTACCGCCTTACCATCAAATATCCAATCATGACCCTTGACAAGTGTTACCGTACACATCTTGGGATCGTATCTGACTTGTGCATAAAACATATTTCCATCCAGAAAAACTATCGTTCCACCGTTGCTAACAAAACGCTTGTAATTATTATATCCATCATCAGTGACGTATTCATCGTGTAATAGAAACAGTGTATCATATGCGTTGCTTCCGTCCGGTCTAAATATGTAACCATGATGAGCATCCTCGTCTCTTATGATAGAGACAGAGGCATTAGACACAAAGTCTTTCACGTGCTTAGTAAAATTCGAAAAATATTCCCTATCAGGTTCCTGTGGAACAGGGGCTGTTAGCATATTAAGATTTGTGGTTGTCTTATCGCCTACATTAGTGGTACCTTCATAAAGGTCATACCAGGCATAAAAATGATTAGCGCTATAAGCACCGTTGGTAAAGGTGGGTTCTACGAAAGCAAACCTAAATTTCTTATCTTTAATGGGTGCTGTGTCATTAGGATGATTTCCCAATGCTAGGGGAGAGTTAATCGTAATATCCTCCCAATTCTTATTTCCGGAGTAGTCAGTGGCCCTGGCCAATATTCTATGAGGATTTGTATCGTTGATTTCAATAGGCACGGACCAGGATGACCAGTTTCCAGGTTCTTTCGGAGCAGTTGTTAAATATTTGTTTTTATCAACTCGAACCTCGACTATTTGTACCCCAGTTCCGTTATCTGACGATGTCCCGTTTACTACGATCTTACCAGTACCCACCGCGTTGCACCAATTCGGGTCCACTAAGCTGACAATCGGGACTACTGTATCTCCAGACGCAGACGATGTGCTTTCTGGGAAAGATGTGAAATCAGTTTTATTGCCAACAGATTGAGCGTGAATTGGTTGTAACACGGCACCGAATACTACTGATAAAAAGATGAGCGTCAACAAATTTGAAATATACATGATTAGCTTCTAAAGAAGTTTGATATATATACATCATGGGTTGGTTCAATACATTTTTGACTCTGTAAGGATTATGCCAAGCAAATTCTCCTAGTGTAGTTATAATGACGTGTGGTTGACGAATTGCTAGTAAGTCTGATTTAAGACTAATGACGTGTGGTTGACGAATTACTAGTAAGTCTGATTTAAGTAGCGAACAATAGTTTTACTATCAAGGCAGATTGACAGTATCAACATGTCACGGAATCTCCTCAGAATTCTATTAGTTATTTTGTCGAAGGCCGTGAAATGGTTTTATTGGAGCATCATCAAACTCAATTAGATATGAGAGAGACTGGCACCTTCGTTTCCATTACATCACGGATATCTCTGTCTATAATAATGATATTGGCTGTATCAATTCTATTTGGTAGCCTAATGGGGTCAACATTAGGGATTAAGCCAAGTGAAACTAGTGTGACTTATGGCTGCGTTCCGATATCTGGTGGTCTTCATTGTGACATAGTACCGAACAGATTCAGCAGTTTTATAGTGTCAGGACAGGCAAAGGCAATTTATCAGACAAGTCCAGATTACTTTGAAGGGGTACAAGGAAAGTTTGGAAATGCTTTACCACTAAAAGGTTACATTGGAGAATATTTGTCTATCCCAAATAAGAGTACACTAAATCCAGATACATTTTCGATCTCATTTTGGATCAAACAAGACTCAGATTATGGTCTCGATGGAAACGTGCTCTCTCATGTCAACCTAAACAAAACGGCGGGTTGGTTTGTTGAAGCGAAAATCAAGCCTGAGCCGCAGATTCAATTTTCTGTAGTCAATAGCGAGGGGACAATTTTCACGGTAGCTGCGCCAATAAATAAAAACAGATTCCAAAATGTTGTGGGGTCATTTGATGGAAGTTTTATTAAGCTTTACCTCGATGGTGTTTTGGTTGACAGCACTGATTTTTCTGGGACCTACGAACCAGACCCTGCAACTCCCTTGAATGTAGGGATCGATTCATACGATTTAGACAATGCTTGGAAAGGCACAATAGATGATCTCCGTGTCTTCAATCGCGCCATATCTGAAACCGAAGTAAAAAATTCATTTGAAGGGGCAGCGCATAACTCCGACGGACTAATAGGGTACTGGCCGTTTGACAACAATACAAAAGATCTATCAGGGAACCAAAACGATGCAAATATTGTCTCACAAACAGTCAGCATGGCCTTTTCACCCGATGGTAGGCTCTTCTTCACAGAGAAGAACGTTGGTGACGTTAGGATTATGAAAGATGACCGCGTATTACCTGAGCCATTTCTTACGTTACCTGATGTTTATGTTGCACAGCATCAGGGGTTATTAGGAATTACCCTTGATCCCAAGTTTTCTACCAATCACTTTGTCTACGTCTACTACACTTCACAGGATGCTAAGTCTGGCCGAATTTTCAATAGAGTATTGAGACTTACCGAATCTGACGATAAAGCAACACAAGAACGGGTCCTGCTGGACAACATTCCTGGCAGCCCTGAAGGGGAATTTGCAGGTGGTGCACTTGCATTTGGACTTGATGATAAATTATACATTACAAGCGGACATGCTAATTCCTATGAACTTCCACAAGACAAATCTAGTCTCATAGGAAAAGTTCTTCGTGTTAATCGGGATGGTACTATTCCTTCAGATAATCCATTTCCGAATTCTCCCATCTATACTCTTGGGCATAGAAATATCTTTGGCATTGCATTCGATAAGAATGGTACTGGAGTCGTAACTGAAAATGGAGAATCTCATTATGATGAGATAAATGTATTAAAGAAAGGTGGAAACTACGGATTTCCGAATACACAGCCGCCGAGCAGATCCCCTCTTCTGGATAACAGTTCTTCAGTAAAACCAATTAGGACTTATTGGTTAACTAATGCCCCGACTCAGGCAATATTCTATAATGGTGATAAATTCGACCTACTTAAAAACAAGTTCCTTTTCGGTTCCTATAACGAAGGATCAATTTATGTTCTGGGTTTGAATAGGACACACTCTGTATCAGATGAGATGATTATTAATTTTCCTGAGCTTGTAGAAAACACAATTGCTATAGCTCAATCTCCCGCTGGAGATATATATTTTGGCGGATATAATATTTACAAACTTATCTCTATTGATACAGAAGATAAGGAGCAAAACATGTATCTCATAGATTTAACTGCTCACAGCGCAAGAATCGAAGACGTAAGATTCAACTCAACCACTTCAACTTTAGCTATATCTGTTCAAACAGATGATAATAGCCTTTCTTCTGCCCCATCCATCAAAGTTAATATTCCAAAAAGTTTGCAAAGTGGTAGTTTGGAGGTATCCTCAACTGGTAATGGTTCTATTGAAAATAACACTCTCATTAAACATTTCACAATCAGTCAGCAGCGCTTAACCTCCCACACGAGCGATGTTACACTGCAAATTTTACTCAACAATGGATTACGGGGTACAATACTTATTAAGGCCTCGGAGTCAAATTTATCACCTGAGGAGTCAAATTTATCACCTGAGGAGTCCTGAGAGTAAGAAATCGATAATGTGATACTTGCCAATTCTGTACAACACGAATGAAAAAAAATAGACGTTGTAAAAAGAGACCTGTGAGTGACAGCCGCACAAATTGCATGGAAGTGTCATTCGTCTTCAAATTGACGCAGCACGAACGAAAAGTGAAAAGCCATTCTTTTGCCTCGATAAAGAACCATGGTTATCTTGCCAGATCCCTAACTCATTTTCGAATTGACTATGGACGTTTCTAGGGTTATTCACGATTGGGAATAATTTGTTAATAGTAGACCATTTTGGTGATGAGAATCAAATACGCCCGAAAAGGGAATTATTCTCTGTCTTTGCAGAACCGTATGGAATATAGAAAAAAAATAATCTTATTTCGTAAAACAGCCTAATTATTTCTAAATGCCGTTATGTAGAAGGACTATCCATGTGTAATAATAGAGAGAGAAATTGGCTACGACAAGAGATATTCTGAGAGCAATAGCCGATGAGAAGGCTTTGGCACTATTTGACACTATAGCACGTGCTGAGTGTGGTGATAGTGAGCTGCATATCTCTAATCTAGGACTTTCTCGGAAAGAGTACTATATGAGGCTATCCCGTTTGATGAAGGCTGGATTAACAAGTAGAATGAGTGGCAAGTATTCTCTTACCCTGCTAGGTAAGATAGTCTACCATGCTCAATTAACTATTGATCATGCAGTCAATATTTATCCCAAACTTAAAGCAGTCGACTTGCTGGAGAAATCTTCTGATATTCCTGAAAAGGAACGAAATAAAGTCATTAATTTTTTGTTGGATAACGATCCAATCAAAAATATTTTTTTTCAAGAGAGCTGTGGTCAAGGTTGATGTCCGAATTTAGAACGGGTATACAAGAAAGAGGAATATCGGTCTTTCCAAAGAGAAGGGGTTTGAGCATCCGTCATATCATAGGGATTGCAGTTGCATTTTCGATTACAATAACCAGTGGAATATTATTGTGGAATACGGGAAGCTTCAGCCATGTACTGGCCGTTTACGACTCTCATGCTCTTCCACAAGCTTCAACAAATAATCTTATTCACAATGATAAGAAATCTGGAACGCTTGATACCATAAGGATAAGGACATTCGATATCGACTGGTATACCCTCGCTACAGTAGATGGGCCGATGAAAGTATTATCTGGAAAACAGGTAAATTTCATATTAGATCTAACGGGCACATCATCATCGACGAATTCTATAGTGGTCACAATCACAGGAAATGGAGGACAGTATGTTCTTATTTTCCCCCACTCCCAGGATCACAAATTTGTAGATAAAATCCAATTTCAATATGCGTTTCCGTCACCCGGTACATACAATGTTGACATAACGTTTGGAGGACCAGCTGCGGCAAACTTTAATGTTAATGTGGAGAATAGGGAATCTGTAGTATAGTCTATCACTTGTTTTCTGATTGCTAGCCTAAATGTGTGAGAACCTTCAGTTATTCAGACTATCGTTTATTGTAATTTGTGAGATGTTCACAGCAATATCC
>JBAWET010000025.1:0-1665 GCA_049591355.1 Nitrososphaeraceae archaeon | reverse complement strand
CTTGAATGCTTCAATTAATTCGTCTTTACTTTAATCGATCTTCTCGATTTGCCTCGGCAATATTTCCCTTTTTATAGAAGTCCATCAATAACGATTTTAAAATACTGTGAATAGCAGGAGTCAGTACCAGAACGCAGTTTTTTTAAGGATTCTCTTTTACTGCAATTAAGACATTATTATTCATTAAAAAAGTCTGGTATGTCTTTATCAATTCCTCATTTGCCTAGTACTTGCGAGGTGATATTACCACTAATTTACAATCATTCCAGCCCTATGTTCAGATAATTATGTGTTTAGGCAGCAAACATAAATGTGCAAATGTGTAGGATCAACCGAAATAA
Organism: Nitrososphaeraceae archaeon; assembly: GCA_049591355.1. Taxonomy (GTDB): domain Archaea; phylum Thermoproteota; class Nitrososphaeria; order Nitrososphaerales; family Nitrososphaeraceae; genus TA-21. The sequence continues at coordinate 1,324 of JBAWET010000025.1, read as the reverse complement.
TCACCTTCGTTTAGGGATTGAAACGCTTTCTTGTAATCGTCTGTTTGATCAATTGTTTCAATCCTTTATTAAATTCCATTGTGTCAATAAGTTTGACAATTTCTTCCTCTCCTCTGCCTTCTAAAATGTCTACCGCGTCTAACCTGTAGTAAATTTTCGTCGCATCTTCGATCATCATTAGTGACTGAAATATTTCTTTACCTTGTCGGGTAAGCTCGTATTGATCATTAATCATGTCAATGATCCCAAGAGGCACCAGCCGGCCCATCATAGCATTCAAATCTTTTTTGGTAACGTTCAATTGTTTCCTGATAGAATCAGGCGTACGGAGTTGATGGGCCTCCTTTGCAATTATTTTCACAAGATCAATATATCTTTCATCAGAAAATATATTTAATATATGCTGCAAATTCGAGTTATACACTTGCCTAGTTTTTCACCCAGCTATTGCTAGACGACCGCCTATTTTAATGGTTGACTTTGATCTTATCGCTGCTCTTTATTGATGAAGATCTAACCGTCTACCTTACTTAGGTAGAGTACTCAAAGTTATGTTAGTAAAGTTATGTGATCGAACTTTTAGAATATCTAATATCTCTTTTTAACTCTTATCAATTTTTTACTATTGAAACCACGATCACTATTTATCACACGGAAGTCGATTTAGTAATATCATAATGAAAGGCCTCCAAATCTAGGGGTCGTGATATTACATTCAACCAATTTTATGACTTCAAATTACATTCCTCTTTGTTATCACATAATACGATAACTTCTGTCCAGAAACTGATACATAGAAGCATAAATCAATTTAACTTAAAATTTCTTTTTATATGTCTCCGAATCAATTACTGATACAGGTAGTTGGTAGAATTCTCGACCACTATTAGCCAATCATGCTTAAGAAAATAATGATTACTGAATATGTCAACTAGGCCATCATCACGAATTCAATTCTAGAGTTGAGACCTCTGTTGTGGATCAAACTTATCACTCGGGAACTGCGACCTTGAGTGATGTTACCAGCTTCAGTGATCTGAACTGATTTTGAATTTGGAAAGTGAAATAATTCTGTAACTCTGCAAATAATATGAATTCATAAAAATCGGCAACTATCCTAATTAACTTGTGATCAGCTCTCAGATGAATTCACGGTTCTTTTTCTGTCCTTAAGAATATGTCAAGGTAAAAAACTCTTGTTTTTTGTGAATCGGGTAGGTCGGTCCTGGTACTTTTGGACAGGGATCCAATTTAGATTCCTTTAATTATGCGTATTTACGATATCATAACTTTATAACAGGATTTGTCCATGAATATATGACTA
>JBAWET010000024.1:0-3491 GCA_049591355.1 Nitrososphaeraceae archaeon | reverse complement strand
TACTACTACTTCCTTTGTATTTCTTTGATGATTTCTTCTTCTTTGCGTCAGCCATTTGATGATCGAAGGCCAACGGAAGAGTTAATGCTCCTGCGACCAGGATAATAGCTACAGCCATTGCAAAGATATATTTTCCACTTGAATTCAACTTAAGACAATTAGTGAGAACGGATTTATTTAAGTCTCCCAGAAAAATGTAACATAACAGGATACTGAATACGAATGTTCAGTTATCATTCAAAATGAAATAAGAAATAAGATGAACTTTAGATATTTTTTTTCGTCAAGTTGATGATGCAGCCGTTCTGTATTTCGTAATAATATTAGAATATATATTTTCCACATCTTTTGGGGGCGGTCCTCGGAATACATCTTTAGTGCAGTATCGCATGGAGAAGATGGCCATTTGCTCCAAGATCGGAGTCAAGGCCATTGCTTTTTCGGTTAGCACATATTCAATTCTGACAGGGGTTTCTTCATACACATTCCGTTTTATTAATCCGTCTTTCTCCATCTCCTTAAGTCTCAATGACAGAGTTTTTGGATTTATCTGTTCTATAGAGTCCATGAACTGGTTAAATCGAGTTTGTTTCAGCAACATCATGTTTCGTAAAAGCAAGAGGGTAAACTTTTTACCAATTATATTAAGAGTATTGTTAATAGGACAACACTTCATATTTTTACATAGGCTATCAGGTTTCTGCTGCTGCAGTTGACCGCTACCTTCTAAATTTGGCTCACTTAACTTCAAGTTACCAACTTACCTTCTTGAAACTTTCTAACTTATATACTTACCTTACTATAGGTACTAAACACAGGTAAGGTAGAAATGGAAAATAAATGTGAATGTGAAATTGGAGAAGATTCTGGATGTGGATGTCCTACATCTGCAGGCCGACATCATGGTTGTGGACATGGAAGTATAGGAATGCAGGCCTCGGATCCTGTTACCATGTCGCAGACTATGTTTCAGAAAGCCTTCTTTAAAGCGCTCTTTGATCTAAAAGTTGAAAAACTGAAAAAGAAAATTGAAGAAAAATGGGGATCTAATTTGGATCAAGCTGCCGAGGCAGTTGTCGAAGCATCTGGAAAAGAATGGGAAGCATTGGGATCAACTGCTCAGGCTAAACAAGAACTTTACAGCAAACTGGCGAATATACTGACACAGAAGAAGAAACAATAAAGAAAACTGCGCATTACTTTCAACCATCCATACTTTTTTTTTGAATTTGTTGTAGATAATTCCTAGTGAGAGTGGAGTAGGAATCGGTGAGCTAAACCAATAGACACATCACTTCTTATATCCTGATTAGGTTTAGGTTTTACTAATCAAGTCAGCTGCTTATGATATCTTAATATTTCTTCATTTCGTTTAACACCAATGTCAGAAGAAGAACAAATTAGCAGATTAAAAATTGAGGCTACCACTACGATAGACAAGAAAACGCTTAAAGGATTAGTTGATACATTAGGAACATTCGGAAAAGGGCCATATAGAGCTCAGGCAATCGATGCTATTTTGTTTATTATCGGTTCAGAAACAGACGAAGGCATCATACAACATGCATTAGATGTAATAAAGAGTATAACATGATAAAAGGACTCCGAAAAAATATTGTACTGTTGTTTGACCATCTTTGACTTGCAGATAGGACATTCAAGAGATTCTCGGATAGAGATGCTGTTGATCAATATGAATTTCTGGATAATATGCGTATTCAAAGAAACCTAATTTGTTTCTTGTCAGTTTAATTTGATCCTTTATTGCTTTCGTTATTTTGACTACTAGCATCAGGATTAGTGTTGCTATCATTATTTTGACTAATAGCGTCAGGATTAGTGTTGCTGCTATCATTATTTTTTTGAAAATCCTGCAAAGTCATGTTTCTGCTCAAGTCGCTAAAAAGATTCTGATGTGTACTATTGCCTGTTTCATTCGTGGTAGAAAAAACAGGGACATATAGTGAAAATATGAAAAACGATGAACAAAGAATAAATAAATATTTATAATTCAATTAGTTTTACGGTTAGAGACTATCCAATATAATAATTTCTATTGGTCTACTGACTCTGAACGCCGTGAGGGTAAAATCTACTAGTATATTTTTATTAGTCTCCTCTCAGATAGCATGTATGGTTAAGCTTTCTTCGAAAGCGTATGAATTGTTTTTATTAATAATAATAATATGTTTCGTCGTTAACTTGTCGATATCTGGATATGCTAATGGCCAGGAAGCAACACCTCACATCACTCCTTCTGCCATTGATGTGGGGAGTTACCCTGTGGGCATAGAAATGAATCCTATTACCAATAGAATCTATGTTGCAAATGAGTATTCAAATACAATCTCAGTTATTGACGCATCTACTGACTTGGTTGAATCTACTATACAAGTTGAAAATTTTCCCTATGATCTGGACGTTAATCGATTTAACAACAGGATATATGTTACCAACCGTGGTTCTGATTCTGTATCCGTCATAGATGGTTCGACTAATACAAAATTGGCAAATATAAGCATAGGTAGTTCCCCGGTAGGCGTTGTCATTAATCCATCTGCAAATTGGATATATGTAACAAACCTTAATTCCAAAAGCGTATCGGTAATTGATGGAATTAGTAATACAGTTGTTGATACTATCCCTATTTCAGGTATTCCCTACGCCATCGATCTAAATCCCCTGACAAACAGAATTTATGTTTCTGATATAGGTAATAATGTTGTAGTAGTTATTGATGGAAATACAAATAAAATAATATCATCCTTTCCTGTCGGGAATCGTCCATCAGGAATTGATGTTAACATTCCAAGAAATTTGGTTTATGTTGCAAATTATCTTTCTAATACTATTTCGATTGTAAATGGCACCAATTATCAAACAATTAAAAACATTCCTGTTGGAAAATCTCCTGTTGGAATATCAATGAATCCAGTATCCAATAAAATATATGTTTCCAATATAGGCGATAATACAATTTCTATTATAGATGCTAATAGGAATATCAAACTTGATGAAATTTCTTTGAATCACAACCCACAAAATATTTCTAAGAATGCTGATCCGATATTGAATCTGCCAGTAAAAGTTCAATTTCCGTTGATAGCTAGCCATGTATCAGTAAACATAGAAAAAAATTTAATCTATATTACCAATACTGCTTCAAACGCTGTATCCATTCTGGATGGCAAGACAGATTCTGTAGTGGTCAGAATTAATTTCAAAGTAAATCCAGAAAATGCAGGAACTATAGAATGTAACAACATAAGGGTAGAGCCTCAAAAATCCTACCTTTTTTCCAAAGATAGTAATTCTAGCTGTGTTGCTATTCCTGCCTCTGGTTTTGCCTTCGACTATTGGTCCGATTCCATTGCAAGTACTGCCAATCCGGTGAGTTTTAATGTTAGGGGATTTGATGGGATAACGGCAAATTTCAAATCAACACTTTCTTTGGAGCAGTATTTGTTTTTGATTCTTGGAAGCATAGGCAC
>JBAWET010000023.1:0-4372 GCA_049591355.1 Nitrososphaeraceae archaeon | reverse complement strand
AAGGAATATCTTTTGTAATAATAGGTGTATAATTTCCTCCAAATTATTAATTGTGAATATTTGATTACGAGCAGGTCTACACTTTTATCTTGACCTTTTGATTAATTCACATTTGACAAATCTGGATTTTTGATTATTTCTAGGAACCGGCGCAAGGAGTACTGAACGCTCTGTCTTGGTATGCATGAAAAGAGATTTTAATTCATCTTTGTGCATCTACTTTCTATCAATAATAGTAACCGATTGTGGGAAATTGTGATTGATGTCTCTCTCAAAAGTGATATTTGGTTTATTTATCCATCAAAAACATGATTTTGGACATCTTTCATTAATAGAAGGCAAGGGTATGTTATTTGTGTAATGCTAGTCAACTCAGGTACATTCAAAACGCCATCGACACCGTTGCCTAATGCTGATTTTTTGAGGCAGGATAGAATACTTAAGGGTAAACCAATTATCCTAGTCTGTTGTGTTAGTTTTCCTATGCTCTTTATAGCGGTCATTCTTGTCGGAATGAAGGCTTGATATATGTATTTTATTATCGATCATGGTTTCTTGGGATCTATGGATTTTGACATCGAATGTTATTGTAGTTTCAATATCCAGAATCGGCAAAGGCAGAGTGTATGGACTTTAATGTTGTCAAAAATTTTGGGAGATATTAAATAAATTTGTGCTCAATAATAGGATATTTGGGCAATTCAAGCGCAGCGCCACTATTGGTTGACGGCCTCGGAAGAATGGAATATAGAGGCTATGATAGCGTTGGGATCGCTACTCTCAATGATGGAAAATTGCTGATAAAAAAAGGAGTGGGTAAAGTCGCTCAGGTGAGTGCATCCCTGAATCTAAAAGAAATGATTGGTGAAGTGGGAATAGGACATACGAGATGGGCCACACATGGCGCTGTAACTGTTACTAATGCTCATCCTCATTTTGGATGCAAAGTTGGGGTTGTCGTAGTGCACAACGGTATAATTGAAAATTATCATGTACTAAAAGAGGAATTAGTAAAACAGGGTCACGTTTTCAAGAGCGAAACTGATAGCGAGGTAATTGCACACCTTTTAGAACACTATTGGTCATTAAAGAACGACGCCAAGGAGGCCATGATAAATACTTGTAATCGACTGATAGGTTCGTTTGCTTTTGTCGCAGTCTTTGATGACTCCACTCTTTGCGGGGCGAGATACGATGAACCTCTCATAGTCGGAATAACTAATGATGGATACTTTGTTTCCAGCGATGTTTTGGGTTTTCTAAAGTACACTGATAATGCAATATTCCTGGATAATAGGGATATAGTCATGTTAAAAGGAAATACACTTTCACTGTTTGACTTTGATGGACGCGATGTTGTACGGATACCGACCAAAGTCGCAAAAGAGCTTGGCGATACCGATAAAGGACTGTATGCGCACTATACCCTGAAGGAAATCCATGAGCAAAAAAACACCATTAACAAAAGTATTCAACAAAATAAAGAGAGTGTTGAAAAATTCTGTAATTTGCTGAAAGGAGGCAAGGATGTATTTATTACCGGTTCTGGCACGAGTTATCATTCAGCGTTATTAGCCAAATATATCCTGTCTAGATACTCCAAGCTTCGCGTAGAAGCAATTATGTCCAGTGAATTCCAGTATTCTTCTGAATTACTGGATAAAAATTCAGTTCTTATTGCTATCTCTCAAAGTGGTGAAACTGCAGATGTCCTACAGTCTGTCAAAAAGGCAAAAGAGAAAGGAGCTACAGTGCTTTCAATTGTTAATGTCTCAACTTCCTCACTTGCTAGACTTAGTGATTGCTCACTTGAGGTAAAATGCGGACCAGAGGTTGGAGTAGCAGCAACCAAGAGCTTTACCAGCCAGATAGCCGTGTTGTATTATGTAGCTGATACTATTGGCAGTAACTTCACAGGGATTGCAACAGATATGGCAGAACTTTCGACGGCAGTAGAAGAAACTCTGCGATTGGAAACGAGAATTGCAGAGGTAGCAAAAGAGGTGAAGAATGCGAAAGATATCTACATCCTGGGCCGGTCAATACACCTACCAATATGTTTGGAAGGTGCATTAAAGATCAAAGAACTTGCTTATATTCACGCGGAAGGAATGGCAGCAGGAGAGATGAAACACGGGCCTCTCGCCTTAATCGACAAAAACAGTGTTGTGGTGGTTCTGAATCCTAATGACTCAACATACACCGATACAGTTTCCAATGCTAGTGTTTTGAAATCGAGGGGAGCTAAAGTAATCAGCATAACTAGCAAATGCGATCCGACATATGATTACTGTATCGCCATACCAGCTATTAGAGAATCGTTATTGCCTTTTGTTGAGATTATCCCTTTGCAACTCTTGGCATACTTTCTAGCGCTCTACAATAATATAGATCCAGATTATCCACGCAACCTTGCTAAATCCGTGACTGTAAAATAAGATTAAGCATACGGTGATGTTGTGAAATATTCTGTAGTCAATGAAAAACATTACTTGCTCTCAATCCTCTTCGAGGTAAGGATTTGTTATCATTGCAGGTACGACATTAGGTAAAGACAAGAATTGGGGTGAGCAAATTGGTCAAACAAAAATCAGAAACTAATGAACTAAAAACAGGATTATCAAGTTCAGTAGATATATTAGTGCAATATTGCAAAGAATTAACAGTAAAAAAACCAAAGATCTATAGGTTAGTCTATCATATTGTAAATTTGCAATCAGCACTTTACTATACTCTATATTTTATGGGAAAACTGGCTGACAAAATACTGGAGGTCGGGAAACACCTAATTTGATAGTCTATGATATTCAAGTTTTTGTTTCAGGGTTTTTGCCCTGGCTGCATTCTATTTCGTTTTTAGAAATTATCGGGATGATGGCTGTAATGTCGATAGACTTGATCAAAAATGTAGGTAAACCGATATTATTAGGAGCGCATCAACTTAGATATCGTCACAAACCAACCCATTTTAAATTCAGCGAAACACAGGGATCTCCTAAAGTCAGTATAATAATTCCAACACACAATGAATCGTCAACTGTAAGGAAAATTATCAATTCATGTTTGGAAAATCCATATCGAAATAAGGAAATTATTGTCGTCGACGACCATTCAACAGATAACACTTTCCAAGAAGCATATCCCTATCATCAACGTGGCGACATTAAACTATTGCAGCGAAAAGGAAGCAAGGGGTCACGAGCCTCAGCTATAAACTTTGGTATCACATTTGCGACTGGGGATATTTTGGTAGTTGTAGATGCGGATTCAATACTTGAGAGGAATTCGATTATTGAAGTCGTAAAGTACATGTCCTTGCCAAACGTAGTTGCTGGCGCTGGAGACGTTAGGGTCTTAAGTGGAGACGATGATGTTACTAACCTGCTAACCAAATGCCAGTCCTACGAGTATCTAATTGCGTTTGAATTAGGAAGAAGATTGAGACTCATGTTGAACATCTTGGTAGTCATACCAGGTACGTTTAGCGTTCTCACTAAAGATCTGGGAAAAAAGATAGGTCTCTACGACAAAGATACAATTACTGAGGATTTCGACTTGACGCTTAAAATTTTCAAAACCGGTGGAAAGGTCACATTCATCCCTACAGCTGTTTGTTGGACTTACTGTCCTTATACTTGGAAAGGTTGGCTTAGGCAAAGAATACGATGGTCGCATGGCCAAATAGCAACGTTAGTAAAACATCGCAATATCGTGACATCCAGAACGACCTATAAACCATTACTTATCCTGGGGGTTTTTGACATGCTTTTTATGGATGTTATCCTTCTTTTTGCGAGAATTTTCTCAATGGTCTGGTTAGCAATTAATTTTTCTCAAAATATAGCCTACATCATTATTTTAATAACACTAGTTTATTTTGTAAGTGAAATAATAGTAATTGTTACAGCTGCGCTTTTTTCCCCACGTAAAAGTGATCTTAGATATGTTTACCTGATGCCATTTATTGTTCTTATTTATCGACCAGTGTATGGAGCGGTTAGAATGTTTTCGTACGTTCAATGGTTTTTTAGGAAGGAAGTACCGTGGTGATGGGGAAAATTAGAATCAATTCTATATAGCATCTGAAAAATGGTATCCAGTCCAATCTAACTCAAAATCGGTTATTATTTTATTTTTATGTACTAGGTAGGGATGGATAGGGCCACTTCATTTATAGACCAAAGTTAGCGAATGTTGTTCTCAAGGTATGTCGCAATGTAAATGATAAAGCGGAATCTACTGGGTTAATTGTTTTTTATTAGACAATATTTTTGTCAGATAATATCCACTCAGAAGAATAGCAAGGCTGTTCGACTGTGGTTTGCAGTTTTTCTACGCCTCAAATTTTATATCAGGGCTTTGACTGCTGCAC
>JBAWET010000022.1:0-1942 GCA_049591355.1 Nitrososphaeraceae archaeon | reverse complement strand
ACGGATTTCTAAAGGAAAGGGAAGTGGAGATCTTGTTATTCGCAATACGCACATTGACAAAACTTGATGCCTTCAACAAACTCCATGATCTATTTTACATGATATTAGACGAAGATTACCCATATCTTACACACAGAGAACAGCTTGTATTGGCCTTGTCTATAGTACAATCCAAAAAGGCAAAGACTTCCGATTGGTTATATTCTAAATATAGGTCAATATTGAAACCACAAAATCAGAAATCAATTCAGAAAATAGGAATCTTGCTCAAACTGAATGATCTAATTGTCAAGAGTCGATCTAGAATTAAACTTAGAGAATCCAAGAATAATGGAATTGTCATAGACATATCCTCTGCAATAAGATCATACCCCGATATTCTGTTTCAAAATATTATTCAGAGAGTCAGTGAGGTTTTTGGGATTATGATAGAATGTTATTTGCCAAATAATCTCGACAGACCAATACATACCGAAAATGGGATGATTACAGTTAGATCTAAGTAGTGATTTATCATGACTTATATGAAAAAACATAGGATAGAAAGTAATATTGATACAGGTAAACTTGTTGTGGTCGAAGGTATAGACGGATCTGGTAAGTCCACACAGGTCAGATTATTAGAAAAATGGTTTCGATCAAAAAATATTCCAGTGTTTTTGACTGAATGGAATTCATCACAGACGGTGAAACAAATTACGTCGAAAGGCAAGAGAAAAGGTCGACTCACGCCTATTACTTTCTCTTTGTTACATGCCACTGATTTTGCAGACAGGTATGAAAGAAATATACTTCCCCTCTTGCAATCAGGATATGTAGTACTGGCAGACCGTTATATTTACACCGCTTTTGCTAGGGATATAGTTAGGGGCTGTAATCCTAAATGGGTTAGAAAGGTTTACGAGTTCGCAGTGAAACCAGATATTGTGTTCTATTTTAGGGTACCTGTAGACATAGCTGTCGAACGAATACTGTCTAGCAGGCCAAAGTTGAAGTATTATGAGGCAGGTATGGATTTAAATCTAAGCAACGATCCGTACGAGAGTTACAGGATCTTCCAAAGTCGGATTATTGAACAATATGATAAACTGGCCACATTAGAAAACTTCACCATAGTCGATGGATTAATGGAAATCGAAGAATCTCAAAAATCTCTGAGATCACTAGCTGCTCAACTTTTTCCGACAAGGATTCCGAATCGCAAGAGGAGGTCGGCTGCTGTATGAGTAATTTGCGAAGTAAGAACCTGAGAAAGGCCAATTTCTATGGACATGCTATTCCGTATCTAGAAAAAATTGAAATTAAGGGAAAGTTTATCGTAATAGAGGGCCCCGATGCCTCTGGAAGAAGTACACAAATTGAATTATTATCTTCGAAACTTGAGGCAGATGGCCACGCTGTGATGAATGCAGGCCTCAGGCGATCGGAACTAATAGCCGAGGGGATATTAGAAGCAAAGAGAAGTTTTGTTCTCGGCAAAAGGACCATAAGCTTATTTTATGCAGCAGACTTCGCAGATCAGCTTGAAAATAAAATTATTCCCGCATTAAGAGCAGGCTACGTAGTTCTATCTGACAGGTATATCTACACTTTATTGGCAAGGGATGCAGTACGTGGTATCAGTAGAGCATGGTCACATAACTTGTATGGTTTTGCTTTAAAACCTGATATCTTATTTTACTTGGATGTAGATCCCAATGAATTGAAACACAGAGTATTCGAAAAGAACTCTTCCCTTGATTATTACGAATCTGGCGCGGACCTTGGACTATCAGAAAATATGTTAGAATCATTTATCATGTATCAAAAGCTCATAGCAAAAGAGTTCAGACGTATGCAAAGAAGATTTGGAATCATACCCATTGATGGTAATAGGACTATAATGGAAATAAGTGTCGATCTCCAAAAAAGAATAGACGAGTATTTATTAATTCGCTAATTC
>JBAWET010000021.1:0-4455 GCA_049591355.1 Nitrososphaeraceae archaeon | reverse complement strand
ACATCTGTATGCCGCATCCAATTGTCTAGCTGAAGGTATCACATAATCAAGGACTGTTCTACCAAGCTAAATAGATAATGGACAACAAAAGTAAACTGATAAACGTAATTCTGTTAGTCAGTATAGCTAGGTAATCTGCATCATTAGAAATAAGATAATACATTGTAAAGAAATTGATTGATTGCTACACTTGCACTATTTTGTTTATCCACTAGTATTTCAAGAAATATTGTTACTCGCTAATACTACGATGCATATCACATGAGCATTAGTTAGGCTGGAACTCCATTCCAGGTTGACATACTTCTATTTAGAAGAATTGCAAATGCGATAGATGATACTGAAATTAAGGCAGCCGTAAGAAAGATTAGATTATACGATTCTGGAGATGGGAATGAGTCTGAAATACTTTCTACAAATACCTGGTTTGCTTGCAAATATATGCCTGCAATGACAGGTCCTACCGAGGATCCAATAAGGTAAATTAGAAGATTCATTCCCAATGATATTCCACTGAATTGCTTTGGGGTCGAAGTCAAAACAACATTTACAGAGCCGATCTGCATTAATGCTAACCCAATAGCTACAATGACAAGAACCGCAGCTATAGAAGCCTCCGATGAATGATACATGAAAAGGACAAAAAAGCCTATGGTAGTAATGATGGTTCCCAATGTAGTGGGTCTTAGATTTCCAAATTTAGCTACTATAAAACCAGAAGCTACAGAGAATATCAATGATACGATCATATAGGGCAGTTGAACAATTGCTATACTTGATGCGTCCCCACCAAATCCTGCAGGTAGCGGACTTCGTATCAAAATAGGAAGACTCTGATACACAACCATCAGTGCAGTTAGACCTACGGTCATGTTAATTATATTTGCAGAAAGTATTATCCTATTCTTCAACAATTTGAAATCAATCAGTGGAAACGGCGCCTTCTTCTCCACGGCTATGAATATGAATAGTGAGACAATTGATGCAACCGAAAAAGTGATAATCTGTATCAAGTTACTAGATCCGGCCTTTTCCAAAAGTTGAAGTGTAACAAGAAAAGAGATTATTGCAGCAGACAGTGTTATGGCGCCCTTTATATCAATGCTCTTGCTTATCTTCGGTTTGCTACCGAGGCTGTCCTTACTAATACCATCAGTGTAGGTGGTGTTTGCATTCTCTGTTAATAGTATATCTTTTCTGATATGAGTAAATCTACAACAAAATTCAGACGCTTTGTTTGAAACCAACTGTTGTTGTGCTAGCTCCCTAACATGGACAAATTTGGCGATCATCACAAAGAGTATTGTTGCAATAGGCATCATGAGTAAGAATGCGGCACGCCATCCAAAACTATCAACTATACTTCCACCTATTATCAAACCTATTACTGCACCACCAGATAGTGTAGAACTAAATATACCCTGAGCTATTGCAAGCTTTTCTGGAGGGAATTTGTCTCTTAGAATACTAAAGGCTATGGGAAACATCGAGATTCCGATGCCTTGGAACACTCTAGCAGTAACAAGAAAAAGAAAGTTAGTTGCTAACGCTCCTAATAAAAGACCCAAAATATAAACCGAGAAAATTATTAGCAGTACCTTCTTTTTACCATATACATCTGACAGTTTGCCAGCAATTGGAGTCATAACAGCTCCTGTGACCAGAATCACGGCCAGTATCCAAGATGAATATTGATAAGAGATATCAAGATCGACAATGAAGTCGGGAATAGCTGGCAGTACCATAGTTTCAGCAGACATTGCGATGATACCCAATCCGCTTAGAATTGCAAGTGTTAACCATGGAGAAGTGGCATGCTTCTCTTCTTTTTGCATACTCATAATCTAATCATGATTTACTCGCCCCATAAATTAGTCTTGTCACAGTTTGATAATTTTCCTACACAAAATGAGCGTAATTTTCCAGGGTGATTTGCCAATTTGACGAAGGTGACTTACCTTCAGACCCTGCTGAAGAACCCTTAATTGGTAACCATTATATTCTTTTGAACTATCCGGTACCATGCCGTTCTGTCGCATTTAGGATTAATTGCGCAATCTCACTTGGATGAGACACTGGTGACGCATGGCTAGACAGAAGTGAGATTGTTGTAGCATTAATTTGTATCGCAAACATACGCTCAGCATCAGGAGGGATAATACGATCGTTATAAGAGACTTGTACCAAGTAGGTAGTTGCTTCCAAGCTGGTGGGCTAGATTTTTCAGAAAGCATAGTTTGACTAGTTGGCTTCTGCGTAGCGGCCATAACTTTAGCTTGGGTCGGATCAACATCTTGAGCAAACGTTTGGGAGAATTAAATGCTATTATACTTATATAATTCTAACAATGTATCATCTTATGGGAAGGATAAAAGAAAATACTATAATTATGGGCATATCACTTTTTTCGATGATTGAAGGGCATTGTTCCTATGAGTAATACACGCAGAGGGCTTCCTTTAACTAGCTCCAGGACGGAGAAGATATTTCCGGTATTAACGCCAGCCCAGATTAATCGTATTGAGGCACATGGCCATATACATGCAGTTCAAAGTGGCGAATTGCTGGTAGAGCAAGGAGACATCAATATCCCTTTATTTGTTGTGATTACAGGTGAACTTGAAATTGTACGTCCCTTCGGAGCCCAGGAAACCCTTGTAACTGTCCATGGTCCTGGCCAATTTACTGGTGAAGTTAACACACTCTCTGGTCGCCGGTCTATCTTTCGTGCGCGTGTTACTAAAACAGGTAAGGTAATCGAATTGAATCACCAACAAATGCTGGGTTTGATACAAACAGATGGTGAGCTTAGCGATATATTGATGAGGGCGTTCATTCTACGTAGAGTAGAATTAATAGCTGCTGGTGTCGGAGACATTGTACTAATTGGGTCAACATATTCGGCTGATACTCTGCGGATCAAAGAGTTTTTGATGCGCAACGGACATCCAAATTCCTATATAGATTTAGAACGCGATCCTGACGTGCAGAATCTATTAGATAGTTTCCAAATTTCTGCCAATGAAATACCAGTATTGATTTGTAGAGGCCAATTGGCGCTTCGAAATCCAAGTAATCAACAAATCGCAGAATGTCTTGGCTTCAATGAATCTATTGACCAAACCCAGGTGCGCGATCTTGTAGTCATCGGGGCTGGTCCCTCAGGTCTGGCGGCCGCAGTATATGGCGCTTCTGAAGGACTCGACGTTCTGGTACTGGAAACAAGTTTTCCGGGTGGTCAGGCAGGTTCAAGCTCAAGAATAGAAAATTATTTGGGGTTTCCCACAGGTATCTCCGGTCAAGAGCTTGCGGCTCGAGCCTACAATCAGGCAGAAAAATTTGGGGCGTCCATCCTCATCATCAAGGGGACGCGACTTGTCTGCGACCACAAACCGTACGAGGTTGTAGTCGAGAAAGGTCCTCCTGTTTCAACACGAACTATCGTTATTGCAACGGGTGCGGAGTATCGAAAGCCACAATGCAAAAACTTGTCGCGTTTTGAAGGCGCTGGCATCTATTATAGTGCGACCTATATGGAAGCGCAACTGTGTAGTGGGGAAGAAGTGATTGTGGTAGGTGGAGGAAATGCAGCAGGTCAAGCTGCTATATTTCTGGCGCAATCAACTAAACGTGTGCACATGCTTGTAAGGTCTAACGGATTGGAAGACAATATGTCGCGGTACTTGATTCGGAGTATCGAAGACACTCCTGCGATAGTAGTTCATTCACATACTGAGATCGCGAAACTAGAAGGGGGTGATCATCTCGAATCTGTTCGGTGGCAGAACAATAAAACGGAGCAGCATGAGGAACACAAGATAAGACACGTATTTCTCATGACTGGTGCCACTCCCAATACTCGTTGGCTGGATAGCTGCGTTGTATTGGACGATAAGGGGTTCATTAAGACGGGTACTGATCTCTTGCCAGAAAATCTTAGCACCGCACGATGGCCCCTTGCACGTCCTCCTTACTTACTCGAAACCAGTTTGCCAGGCGTTTTTGCCGTGGGCGACGTCCGAAGCGGCAGCATTAAGCGCGTTGCTTCCGCAGTCGGCGAAGGATCAATTGCGATATCATTTATTCACAAAGTACTCCAAGAATAGGGAACAGACCGATCAAAAATTAGAAATTTGATGATGGGGATATAGGAGTGCAAGAGAGAATAGACACACTATATGGCAACGACGACATATTGAAAACAACTCTATGGCTTTTTGATTCAACTCATAAAACAATGGAAGGATGTATCGGAAAAGACGAGGTGGCTATCCATGTTACTCATGAGTTAATCTGGAATGGGCTGCTTAAACTTAAGCGCAAAGAAGTACAATTGAGGGTAATCACTCAAATCACTAATGATAATTTGACATATTGCAAAACCCTTTCAGAAATTGTTGATGTAAGACATGTAGATGGGATTCAGAGTAGTTTTGGAATATGCGATGGAAAGTG
>JBAWET010000020.1:0-1788 GCA_049591355.1 Nitrososphaeraceae archaeon | reverse complement strand
ATATGTGAGCAACACCCCACTTATGTTGAGTAATTTCGTCAGTTTCCGACATAAAATATAATATCATTTTCCAAAGGGTGTTAAAAACGTATTGAAGGGCTATATTTTGTCAAGATATGTCTTTCTCGATGGACTTTATAGTCACTTAGCTAAAGAGGAGTGATAAAAACGATATCTGAGCAATATGAGATGATGCAAGTTGTCCTAAATCCGTTGTTTCAGTCTTTTTATTATCGGAACTTTAATGAAGGGTTCCAATCTCTAAAATAAATATGAAATGGCCGCTAAGGCGAAAGAATACAGATGGTACTTTTACGTGTAAATATTGTAAAATGAAGTTCGAAGATGAAGAAAAAATGAAAAGACACGCAAGGAAGGCACACAATGAAAAAGGTGGAGATATGCCTAATTTCAATCCTTTCGGCGGTACCTGAATAGTAAAGACATTCCATGTCTTAAAATGTCTTAAAAGCAAAAATGTTTCCAATTCATGATGACACAGAACGAATTCATGGTAGGCCATATCTAAATTACTGTCTAATTTTAGTCAATGTTATAATATTCATTTACGAAGTAATCATAACAGGTTTTTTCACTAATGAACGTGCAGTAAACGCTCTTTTCACGAGATACGGTGCTATTCCAAACGAAATATTTGCAGGAAACATACCATCTATATTTACATCGATGTTTTTACACGGGGGATTAGCTCATCTAATTGGAAATATGGTCTTTCTTTTCGTTTTTGGTGATAATATAGAGGATAAATTTGGCCGCATAAAGTATTTGATAATTTATTTAATCTGGGGTGTAGCCGCAGCAATTACACATAGTTTGTTTGCTGTTTATACAGGCAATGGAGAAATTCCCGCTGTAGGAGCTTCAGGAGCAATTTCTGGAGTACTGGGGGCGTATTTGATAATGTATCCAAAGGCCAGAATTTACACAATAGTTGTTGCATTCTTTATAACAACTATAAGGATCCCTGCAATAGCTTTCATTCCATTCTGGTTCATAATGCAAATTGTATTAGGCTTCATTGATCCAGTAGGTGGTGTAGCTTACATGGCTCATATAGGAGGTTTCGTAGCTGGCCTGGGAACAGGATATTTATGGAAAACGCTCAAATTCCAAAACCCGATCTCTTTTCAACCAAAGTGGCAAACTATCAAGAATCGACCTAATATGGCCGAAATGAGAATTGGCATCCAACCTGAAATAATAAAAGGACCAGATTTTTTTGAAATAATTGCAGAGATACGAGGCTTGACTGGAATCGCGGATATTAGAACAGATTACAATCCCGATACAAAAATAATGAAGATATATACACCAAGATCAAATGAGCCTGAAGTCAGTGTAAAATTACCAGACGATGCATCGAATCTAAAAGTAGATCAAGTTCAATATCTAAATGGAATATTGCGGATCCGTTTGGTAAAACAAATATAGGCCTTGGCCAAAAAATTTACTATACTACTACGAACGTTATCTGAATATATTTTATTTGACATAATCTGAATACATGCAACATAATAGAATAATTGGCGAATCTATCGATCTATCTATCAATCAATGGTAACGATATATCTTTTCAGGCGCGCAAGGTCAATATGACCATATGATGATTTACTACTTGTAACATGTAATGAGATAAAAACTACCCAACAATAATAATTCACTCAACAATTTGGAATTTACTTTGTAATTTGGTCCATGACTGAAGAATCATAGAGCGCTTTGCTTAATTCCCTATATTTCCTATTTATGAACTCCAGTGATTCAGAA
>JBAWET010000019.1:0-1624 GCA_049591355.1 Nitrososphaeraceae archaeon | reverse complement strand
ATCCTCCATGCTGTCCACGGAACTTGATTACGAGACCAATGAACACACCTGCTATACTCAATAGGATCAGGGGCCATAGGTTAATGCCATAAAAGTAGAGACTTGGCTGCCGAAAGAAGTTGATACCTTGATCGTAGAGTGTGATATAGCCAGCTGTAAGCAGAGAGGATAGACCTCCGAATATCGCAGCATAGACCATAAGCCTGTAATAGCTAGCATTTAACTCGGAATCTTGATTACTCATTAGCAACCCTTACCATGCCCATTAATTGAATGAATGACAAACTTTTCGACGTCGATTTGACCTGCTTTCGAACTTCGGCTAGTACATGACAAAGACAATTGTGTATTTTATTCTATATATTTAAAAATTGACTGACTGCGATTGTTTCAAAATAGCTATAAATTGTAATGAGTCAGTTAGTGTTCTGCAGTCACCCAATATTGGACTTTTCAATTATAGATAGTCATTCTCAATATTTAAGTAAAACTCTGCATAATTCAGTCTAGTGTTAATGGATCATCGCATTAAGACAATCCGATTATTATGTCTCCTCAATGGTAACTGTCGCTATGATCATCGATACCAATCCCTTTGTTTTCATATCGACTTACTTTCTTGCCATTGCAGGAAAGTCAGAAGGCGTGGTCTCGTCTGTGCCCAATACGACTGCGTTTAACGCAATATTCTTGGTCGGCGCTATTACTTCGTTAAGCCTTCTGGCTCTGATGATAATAATCAAACGAAGGGCTATCTCTATGGGTATGCCCGCACGCCAACAAGTAAAATCACCCATTTGAGAATTTTAGTAAAATAATTTCGAGTGCGACGTAACTTATGTTTTATCCTACTGGAGCAATCATAATTTTCAAAAGAACTAGTACCCTTAATTCATCATTATTTAGGGAAGGCAAATAAATTACTCTCAAGCATTGTTGATGTTCGAGAAAGCAAGTTTCTTGAGATAAAGACAGACTGCTATATTTATTTTCACGAGAAAGCTGCCTCTAATTTTATAACCAAAGTTATGGGGGGTAGAGGTAAATCATAAGTACAAGTAAGTTATTAGCAATTCCTGATGACAATCTCTGATCTACCTTTCCTTCAATCGGAGCGAATAATCTTCAAATTATATACATGCGAAGAACATTTAAAGAATTTAAAAAAAATTAAATCCGAACACAGCGATCTCTTATCCAAGGAAGCACGTGTAAGTGCTGAGATGGAGATAGACGCTATCATTTCACAGATGATTGGAGCCTTCGACTGTCTCCTTTTTAGGATAATTGATAAGTTTCAGTTATCCGGCATTCCCATTGATAAAATGGAGGTAAGTAGAGTTATCAGTGGGCTTTCAGCTGAAAGTAAGGGAGTGGAAGTCGCAAAGGGATTGCAAGATGCGACCCTGGGAGGCAGCTGGTATTCGAAGATTAAAGATTTAAAGAATTATTCATTGCACGGTTCATTATTTTCAGCAGTTCCTCCTTCGGATGTCATTCCATATTTTGAACGATCCCTAGTACAGCTCAAGGAATTCATCAAAAACATGGTAATGAAAGAATCGATTTTGCAATGACGGAATAATAAAATAAAGATAGCTCATTCTTTTTTTACGAGTATCAC
>JBAWET010000018.1:0-2200 GCA_049591355.1 Nitrososphaeraceae archaeon | reverse complement strand
CCTCTGATCCTAGTTTTTGATTAGGTTCTGAAGCACGTTCAAAAAGAAAACTAGATGGTATTAATTGTTATTTAATTTGCATACATAGACCTTTGAATAATTTGTGTATGTCCGTTAATGATTGTATGATGTCATTGTAATCCTTCCCGAATAACAGATAAACATACAAATTAATTGTAAATTAATTCGTTATATTTAAGCGCACAGGGAATAAAGTTCTTACGGTAACAAAGTTCTTACATTATTAATATATGCCTAGACCCACCAAAATGTCATTGACTTTTCTAAACCGAAAAAACAATACGATTCTTTCGCTGGCTGCCACTGCGATAATCTTGACAATAGTAACTGCACCATTACAATTCCATTCAAAAGCATTTGCAACAAATAGTAACATAAATAACGCAATAGCAGTTCAACGTGCAGGATCAACTACTGACTCTGCCATAGGCCGTGACCAATCACTAAAATATTCAATCGGACAACACTATCATATAATTCCTGCCGCACTAGTTCAAGTACTACAAAACAGAGCAGAATCGATGGGAACATTGAAGCATTTTACCTTGATAGCAACCTCTGATAATGGACATATGAACCTCCCAACAGGAGATCCTATAAACTTGATGACATTCAACGGTAGCTTCCCAGCGCCAACATTGAGAGTAACTCAGGGAGATGTTGTACAAGTAACGGTGATAAATAAGGATACTGAGATCCATAGCATCGACTTTCACGGATCACAATTAAGTGCAGTACCAAACTTTACGGCTATACCACCGGGCCAAAACAAGACTCTAACATTTGTTGCAGTAAATCCTGGAGCATGGGTTTACCACTGCGAAGCCAATAACGTCTTTGAGCTTTGGGAACATCCGTTGAAGGGAATGACAGGTATGCTAATAGTTGATCCTAAAGAAGGATACAAACCCCTTACGACAAATATAGTACATCAAGTGGGAAATCCCGGAAATTACAGCTATGAGACAAAAACGTTGTCAGGCCCAGCAAGGGAATTCAACTTACTTTATGGCGAATACTATTTGGAAAATGGTCTAAGTCCTCATTCGGATACAGTTGCAACTCCAGAACACGAATTTAGTGAGGAAAAGATGTTTAACAAAATTCCAACATATACACACGTAAATGGGGTACCATATGCTTACATGGGACCGCTATTTACACTACCGCCATGGAATACCAGTCGTCTGTCTGACGTAATCACCAATTCTAATCTTCTGTCAGGTAATCCAGATCCACAAATATCGGCATTAACTACCCCCGATGCAAAAGGTCATACTGCCGCAACCCAGCTAAATGTACAACAAGGAGATCATGTGAGATTCTATGTGAATAATGCTGGTGACAACGAAGTTGCATTCCACATAGTAGGAGAACAGTTAGATAAAGTGATGGTTGGAAGGAGCACGGTAGCAGAAAAAGTACAGACGTGGGGTATACCTGCATATGGTGACGCAACAATAGATGTAGTCTTTGAGCAGCCGGGAGCGTTCGCTATAGTTAATCATGACTATTCAGAGCTGTTCAAAGGGCAGGGATCGATAGTTGTGGTTTGGCCTACCGGTCAAACTCCCTTACCCAGTCCCTCTAACTCAGTACCTCCGCAATCTCATGCACCCAATACCAGTATTCCACAGCAGACATGTCTTTACGGAATAGGACCTAACAACAATTACGAAAATAATACGAAAGACGACAACCAGTTCATTAGCCAGTGTAAAATTGGGCTTCCATCTTAACTGCTCCAAATTCTTCTTTATTTTTTTACTCTAAAAATTATTAAATCAAACTATTTGTGGAGGAAATCTTGACTGTTATGCTATCAATCTTTGTTGACTGTTATGCTTGGTCTCTGTGCCAAAAGAAGCACCATAGCATTATCGGGTCTACCGTAACATTCAGTATAGCAAACATCACTGGTAGAAGAGTATAACTTTGGAAGACTCGAATAGCAAGTCTATCGTAGTAATAATGATGTTAAACCGGGTTTCGATATAGGCAACAGGAACATAGCCAGGTCCGTTACTGTTATTATTCCTACAATAGTTTCATTTACATCGACTATTGCGGATCTTGTTTTTCAACATAATTTCTACTGCTTTCTCAATGTGGTAGCAGCTCTGGTGTTATGAGCGGGTATTGCTTTGTTCTGATGACGTCAAGGGTATGACCTTAATAG
>JBAWET010000017.1:0-1658 GCA_049591355.1 Nitrososphaeraceae archaeon | reverse complement strand
CTCATTCTCACTGATTTCGTTCCTTACTAGCCCTGTTGAATTCTATATTAATATTCCGTATCTGTAGTGTTAATGCCCTACAATACGCAATCGCAGAAAGCCGGATCATGGGAGAGTTTACAAATTTAATGACGCAATCGCTGCAACGAACTCATTTGCAAAAAGATGGAGAATATACAAATCAAAAAAGTAGCAATATTCCTTGGAGCCAATTTGTTTTCGGCAGAGTGAAAATATATTGTGTTTCACCGACTTCTTACTCGCTGCTGCAAATACGCGTGCGTCATTAATGTACTTGTCTTATGTCTTTATCAACCCAGTAATCCATAGCATTGGCGTCTTTGTACGTCTGTACTAGTTTTGGATTTGGATTAAATATTGTATCTAGATCGATGGATATCTGCTTCTGTTCTTTAGTTTCAGTTTCAGATTCAGTCTTAGTCTTAGTCTTAGTCAATTCAAAAGACTCCTGCCCTTTCTTTGTTAAGATTAGCGTTAGTGTTACCGTTTGCGGTAGCGTTAATGCTCTGATGTAATAGATCTTACTAAACTTTCGATTCATTCAATTTTCAAATTACTTCTTGCGAAACTTTCTACAGAGCCGTTAAACTCATTTACCGAAGGGTACTTTGCAGCAATCAAAATGTCTGTTATCTTGTTCTTTCGATCTGACATATTGCAGCCGTCCTTTAATTTACTCTCAATTCTCTTCAACCTCAATACCTTGGAACTTTCTTAATTATGTCACGTTACAATAATAAAAATGAAAATGAAAATGATAATACTGTAACTTTTAAGGAATTCAATATCCCTGAAGACAAATTTGATGCCGTCCATGAAATATTGAGTTCTAAAACGAGTTGGTATAAGAAAGACAGGTTATTAGCCCTGACAGGGATTTAGCCCCTTTGCTGCGTTTGTGGTCAAATGAGTTCGCCATTATATCAAGTTAGGTATTCTGGCCCTGGAGCAGCAAGGCTTGATGTTTATTGTTCTACATATATTGAAAGTATATATCAGAAGACCAAAGATAGCACCAGCGAAGAAGTTGCAGCCAAACATAATTGTCAAATTGGGGAGATTGCAATTCCGAATCCCTGGGATTAGGTCTCTCGGTACACACAAAGCCACACAATTGTCAAAATATGAATAATTATTCCGATTTGCCAAAAAGACAGATTAAAAACGGATGGGCTAACCTCGTACCATACTACTGGATGGGGTTATTTGATATTAAACAACGAGTTTTAATACCTCCTGAATTAGAAAGGCATATGAGTTCGGAAGAAAATTTTAGAAGATTAGGTCTGGGTATTATAATGTTGGAAGAGAAATTGGAAGAACTCAAAACTTATGCACAGGAGATGGTACGGGATAAATCAAAGTTTGATGCTGATGTTTTGATAAATATCTCGAACGGGCTAGTATCTGCTGCTTACGAATTAAATCAATCATATGAAAATTATAAAAGTGTAAGATCTACCCATTAATTAACACAGAGCACAGAGAGAGAAAGGATATGAAAGGCCGAGAGTTTTGAATAATTCTCGATCCACGCCCAGGCCCTGAAGTGTACTACACGTTGAGAATGTTTAATTACTCCGATGGGAGACCCTAACTTATGAGTACTTCAGATAAAAATGTCAGCCATCAAAAGG
>JBAWET010000016.1:0-7538 GCA_049591355.1 Nitrososphaeraceae archaeon | reverse complement strand
TGCTGTCTTATTTGGGTTATGTAAGCAAGAGAAGGTCAGATTAGAGCGGACGGAAAGGCGATAATCAAGAAAGGCCTCTCAAAAAATCGTAAAGGAGGTTTTTTGCTGATTTCATATTTGACATTCTTTATAACGTGGCCTTGAATTTTTGTAAATAGACTCAAACAATTATGTACCCTTAAAAAAAATCTTGTGGCCCTTGGATATCATGTCGGGAGATTTGCTGCCCTTTATGAGGAGAAATATTTTTGGAGCAGATGGCGTTGGATTAGGCTTGGTAGATGTTTATCGCACTCAAACATCCACAACAATACGAGAAGTTTGCAAGAATTACCGAGAGATCACTAATTCTCTGACAACAGAGTAGTTATCGTCAGTCCCGGCTGTTTGGAATGAGCCATCGAATTGAAATTCCTATATTATCTTGACAGCTGCTGTCCAAATCTTCAAGTACCAAATTTCCTATCTTACAGTAACACATTTAGCCAAGTTGCGTGGATAGTCTGGGTTGGCGTTATTATGAAGCGCTAGATGGTACGCCAAAATCTGTAGTGGTATCACTTCAAGCATTGGCAATAATGATTCTTTGACATATGGTATAGGTATGCAATAGTCATATATGGGGTGGGGCTTGTTTGTTATGCCAATTAGTTTAGCGCCTCTGGATTTTACTACATGCGCATTAGAGAGAGTATCGATATATGTCGAATCATCGGGATTCAAAATTATTACAACGCTATTTTTGTCAATTAAGGCTAGAGGCCCGTGTTTCAGTTCACCCGCTGCTATACCTTCGGCGTGAATATAAGCAAGTTCTTTGATCTTAAGAGCACCTTCTAGGCAGATCGGAAAGTGATTGGAACGACCGAGAATATATATGTCCTTTGCATCTTTAATCTGTGCTGCAAACTCTGCAATCTTTGATTCAAGTTCTAAACTCTTTTCTATCGCGTTTGACAGTTCCATTCTATTTGTTGAAATGCCTGTCAAGTTACCGCCAATAGTATCAGCTATATAGTATATTATTGATAACTGGCCTGTAAAGCTCTTCGTGGCAGCCACTCCTATTTCAGGCCCGCATTTCACTTCTAGAAAACAATCGCTGAGTCTTGCAAGAGATGATGTAGTTACATTTACTATTGAAAGGACTTTAGCCCCTTTTTCTCTCGCTGCCTTCACTGACTGTAATACATCTGCAGTTTCACCACTTTGGGAAATAGCAATTAATACAGAATTTTCATCTAATAGCTCAGAAGAGTATTGGAATTCGCTTGACACAACAGTTTCTACGCGTATCTGTGAGTATTTAGATAGGATGTGTTTTGCTAGCAATGCTGAATGATAACTAGTCCCACTACCAGTGACGAAAACATCCTTTGCATTTGTAATTATATTGCAAAATGTCTCTACGCTTTCTTTCTTTTGCTGCATACTTTTGAAGATAGTGTGACTCTGTTCATAAATTTCCTTGAGAGTAAAGTATGCGTATTTTCCTTTATCACTATCTGCGAGTTCCCATGCAACCTGTGTCGGCGTTCGCTCGACTTTTTCTCCGTCAAAATTAATTATAGAAAGATTGTTTCCTTCTAACAGTACTATATCTCTATTGTCTAAGAATATAGCGCGATCGGTGTAATCCAGAAAGCCCAATACATCACTAGAAATGAAATAGCCACCAGCGGTAATTCCAATTATAAGTGGCTCATCATATCTTGCTGCACATAGGGTCGAATCGTCAAACACGGCAACAAAAGCAAATGAACCCCTTAGTCGGTTACAAGTATTCATCATGGCCTCTTTAATATCATTTTTTAATGCCCAATAGTGTTCTAAGAGGTGCGCTATAACTTCACTGTCTGTCTCACTCTTGAAGACATGACCTTTCTTTAGCAACTCCTCCTTTAATTCCTGATGGTTTTCGATAACTCCATTATGAACTATTGCCAAATTGGTCGTACAGGCAGAATGTGGATGAGCATTGGAATCAATAATTCCGCCATGCGTAGCCCATCTTGTATGACCGATCCCCAAATGACCTGCCATTTCTTTTAATTCTAGCGATTTATTTACTACTTCAACTTTGCCTATTCCCTTTCTGATCAACAACTTTCCGCTATTTAGAGTAGCTACTCCAACGCTGTCATATCCCCTATATTCCATTTTCTGAAGACCTCCGACCAACAAGGGAGCTGCCTTTCCTACCCCTGAATATCCTATTATTGAACACATGTACGGATGCTCCTAACCAATGGAATTATTGCAGTGCTTGTCCCATGCAAAAAGGCTATAAGTTCAATATCAAACCAAATCAATTTATTCATTATTCCTCATACTGCTCATTGTACATTTGTATATAGTTAAAGCAACGCCAATAAAATCAAAGATATTGACTTATTTAGGATAATTTATGGCTTAGTTCTTGCTTTGAGGATTGTAGGGCTGTTCCGAGCCGATAGTGTAGAGCTTACATGTTTCACTATGTATAGCTGCCGTTATCGTATAGCTTCTCTACAATACCTGTTGCCCGCACGTCCATGCTAGATATAGCACGTCCCAAACGCCATGTGTCATAATCTAAGGTTCGTCACTCGGTTGAATAAGACTATAGGTCATATTGTTGTTATGTGGCTGCTGTGACGTTACGGAGTATACACATGTGGGTGCGATTGACATCCAGTTAGCATACACAAAATAATGAGAAATATCATCTTTTTTTCACGATGGAAAGTCCGCAATCAAATGAAGATATCGCGAAACAGATCATCCTAAAGGAAATAAATAATGTGTCTGAAACAGTTTAATTATTAAGGAAAATGGATGCTCGGCCTGTCATATATTATTTAACTTGATGGATAATATGCAGATAAGCGAATCAGATGCATCTGATCTTTTATCACAAGTTCTATCCGATGATCCCAAGTTAAATGATCGTTTTATTGAAATGGTAGAAAAAATCCATATGAAAGAAAGGATGATGGGAATACCATTTTCAATTAAGACCCGCGAAGCCAAGGATAAATACATCGCATCTAATTTCAAAAATCTCCTAGCTGAGTTATCGTCTGATCTTATTAATTATGGAACAGATATCGTTCTTCGTAAATTATTGGCGTCCAGCATCGCATTGCAATTAGCACAAAATATTGGTATCGACTACCACGCCGCTACTGAAGAACTTTACTACTATATGAGAAACAATGACCAACAAACAAATGAGAGTATATTAGAATTTATTAATAATTTTTATAGTAGAGCATATAAAAAAGATTAGAGAATATAATACGTTCTGGACGAATTTCTCTCGCTCTCCCCTTACTCGTATTTGAGATTTATTAATAATCTATGTTTCTACATTCGTTCATTCAGAAAAAGCTAAATTAACAAGTATCTCGCGACAGATAAGGCCTCCTCCAAGGCAATTAAATAATCATTGTCGAGGTCAATAAAGGACAGTACCATATGAAATTGTTTTTATACGTCTCAATTATACTATGAATCGATTTTAGATGAAAAAACAAAAGAAAGGACCGTCAGATGTCTCAAGTACCACTATATTTCGAATGATGTTTGTTCCCCTGGTTTCAATCATCGTGATGACGCCAGCTATAACCGGTTTTGGAATCGATCAAAACAGTTCTGCACAAGGTCAAGGCAGTGACAATGCTACCAATATCGACAATAATAACAACGCTAATCTTGGATCAAACAATTCTACTGGAAACACAACTGTGCCAAGCACTATTACTTTACCACTATCAAAAGGATTTATAGATGGAAAAGTAGCATATTTTATTGCAACCGATGCGTCAAGTAAACAAATTGTTTCTTCTGTCTCCAATACCACTAGCTTCAAAGTAAATTATGCTCCATCATTGGCAAATACTTCGCAATCCTCTCGGCAGCAAGGATACGTATTCATCAATGGGATGAAGGGAGAAGGGCCACTCGGATCGCAAATGTCCGTAGCGTCGGCACTGCCTAGTGATGAAGGATATAGTCCATTGTTTGAGATAAATTACGTAAAATGGAATTCAAATGCAACGAAGGATATTAGGGTATTACGATCGGTAAATGAAATTGTGGCGGCTGAGAAAGGTGGTGAATTGACAATTACGAAGTCAAATATTGTAATAAATAGCCCAGCAATTCCGATGGAATCACTTCCCTAATTTCTTGTTTCTAAGCATGAATAGTAGGAAATCGGGTTAATTAAAAGGGTCAAGAATGTAAATAAGAATGTGAACGCCTTTTGTTGAGAGCGTTAGACTCGGCTATGGTGTGGCCATAACTAATTCAATTAGATAGCATCATCTTCATACTACTGTCATCTGGTTCGTTAAGATAAGACTACTTTTCACATATCTGGATAATTGGGATTTCAAAAGAAAATTTAAATTCGAAATACTAGTTGAATTTAAACCGCATGAAGCATAAGCATCAGTCCCACACCAGAAGAGATTATACAGGAAATATGTAATAGATACAACAGGTTAAAGGAATCCTCATCTGACGACATAAAGTTAAGCAAGTTATGGCAAGAGTCGTTCAGCTTAATTGACAGAAAATTTTTCGAAGAGGTACTTATAAAATTGGAAGAGGCAGATTTACTAATTGTTTCGATTTCTAACGATACAATCCGTCTTACTGAAAGGGGGATAGGACATTGTAAGGGAATTAGAGGTTAAATTGACAATTATTTGATAACTATTCATACCCAAAGTCTAACAAATCATAGCCCGATGTCTTTAAAGTACTCTTTACGAATCCTTTAAACTCATTGTCTGGATTCCACGCACACTCGTGTCCAAATAAAATTACTGTGCTAAATCTTCCAGTAGTAGGGTGTTCAGAATACATTTTACCACATTTAATGCATATATTTTCAAAATCGTTTATTCTCTCATTCATAACAATGTCTACCAAGTACAACACATCCGTAGTACTTAAACTGAACCTCCAAAAGAGATCCCCGCTTGCCTATCTAGGTATCCTCATTAGCAGTAACAGTAGTTAGATCCCAAAAATTGCTATGTGTAAATGCAGGAGATCCAAAAGATTTTTCTTCATTAATCAAATATACTTTATAACCCAACTTACTTTCCCCTTGTGACTTTTCAGTACTCGTACTAGTTATATTTTGTTCAGTTGCCATTTCTTCTAAATAAGCAAAGTCCTTTTCACAATTTATGTTAAGATTATCTTTAATGCGATCATTAAAAAAGTTATCCTTAATGTATTCTAGCACATCATGCCAAGTATAAGCTTTGATTCTACCTTTTATGTCACCTTTATCAAATCGGGTACTACTGTCATAGCTATAGACATCAAAATAATCAGCTTTTTTGATACAATTGTTACAATAAACATTCTTTCCCTTTTTTGTACAATTCTCGCATTGTTGCATAATCATGTGTACTGTTTACTTTGCAAGATTAATATTGATTATTGTGGCATATTTAGAACCTGGAGAAGATAGAACACTTTTGCCACCAAAAAAGCTATCGAATAGAACATATCATTTCCAAGCATTACTGGCAACTATCACGCTTTGCAGTCTAATGATATCCGTCATGTTCAATTCTTATATTTATGCCCAAAACTGGTCGAGTTATACGGATCCTAGTGAAATATACCGTCTCCAATTTCCTTCCAACTGGGATCCATCCGGTCCGAATACACCAGAAGATAATAGACCATTGGCCCTGAGCATTCAATCTGCAGATGTTCCATCCAATACGAGAACTATGATTATCAGTGTTGTCCCTTTAACAAAAAATGTAAACTCGACACTAGAAACTATTAAGGATATATCTATGAATGTAAATAGCCAGGACTTGCCCACTTTCCATGTCCTTTCGAGTCCCAATTATACCAAGTATACAATAGATAATAACCCTGCAGTTTCTTACACATTTGGTTATGACCTTTCAGGAAAAATGAAAGAGCTCTATGTCGGAACCATAATCAATAATACGGTATTTCATATAGGATACGCGGCACCACTAGATGAATTTGATCTCTTTCTTCCTACAGTTGAGAAAGTCCTCGATTCAATCAAACCATTAAAAACTAACTGAAGACCGGTCTACAACTCAAAATTATCAATTTACGCAATTATATATTGCTCGTATCGATGCGATGTTAGATAAAGGATGTAGCATCGTTTCAAGAGACGAACTTGAAAAGTATTTGCTTCGAAAATATGTTTGAAATGTGACAAGCAAGAAACCATATATCCGCAAGGCTCGTCCCATATTTTTTGTAATGCAGGCAAGTAACTCATGAACCTCAATTGACTGCAATTTTTTTCTATTAAGATAGTGTGTTCCCCTAATTGGTTCCGAGAATTAAAGAAATTTATTTATTCAAAACCATTTACGGTTGGTAAACCTACTTATACGACATTTTAGTAAATACCATATAATTTGTTGGAACAGCAAAAAGAGTTTTGCATTTCTGTGGAAGACCTTGAAAAAGACTACCATAAAAATATTCATGCAATAAATGGTATTTCATTTAATGTGAAGTATGGTAAAGTATTCGGATTTCTTGGCCCAAATGGTGCAGGCAAGACTACAACAATAAAAGTCCTCACGACCCTTATTACCCCATCTGCGGGAAAGGTGCAGATCTTTGGAAAAGATATCGTCAAGTTTCAGTCTGAGATTAGAAAGAAAATAGGAGTTGTATTCCAGCAACCTAGTTTTGAAGCTAATCTAACAGTTGAAAGGGCACTCGACCTTTATGGTCTAATGTGGGGACTACATGGCACAAAAAGAAAAGATAAACTAAGAGAAATCTTTACTGCATTTGACTTAGAACCCATAAAAAATACGAAGAATGACGAACTCTCGATAGGTCAAAGAAGAAGAGTCCAGGTTGCACGAGAATTTATGCACGATATGGAGTTATTGTTTCTTGACGAACCAACTGTAGGTTTAGATCCCTCAGCTAGACGAACATTGCTAGATTATATAAAGAATCAGGTGAAATCCGGGTTGACTGTATTTTTTACCACACACATAATGGAGGAAGCAGAATATCTTTGTGATGAAATAGCCATTATAGATAAAGGAAGAATAATTGCCTTTGATACGCCTACGGGGCTGAAGCAGAAATACGGTGTAACTAAGAATATAGAATTAAGAGTGAAAGGTACTTTAGCTAAATCTGTTATAGATCTAATTGCTACTGTTATCGATAAATCATACATCGAAACCACCGGAGCAGATACACTAATAATTAAGGCCGATAACGCCCAGGAAATTATTATCAGAATAATTCAACTCTTTTCTAAAAATGACATACAAATAGAAAGTATTGCAATTAATCCGCCATCACTAGAAGAAGTTTTCCTAACCATAGTCAATAATAGGAAGTAAAGGCAACAAAGACATTGTGCAAACGTATCTACTAAATTTTCATCTTTACCATTGATACTGTTGCCATTAAAAACACTCCAACAGAAACAATGGTAATAATGAGAAGCTGAATATTAGTAAATGGAGTTACCTGTGAAAAAATGCCTGCTCTACTAA
>JBAWET010000015.1:0-8120 GCA_049591355.1 Nitrososphaeraceae archaeon | reverse complement strand
GATGGGATAATGCCGATGACGTAGACATA
Source organism: Nitrososphaeraceae archaeon (assembly GCA_049591355.1). GTDB lineage: Archaea > Thermoproteota > Nitrososphaeria > Nitrososphaerales > Nitrososphaeraceae > TA-21. The sequence goes on along the minus strand of JBAWET010000015.1, from coordinate 8,091 downwards.
AAGGATTTCAGTGTGAGAGAAATTCTGCCAAAGATCTAATAATCAATAGATCTGATCTTGACAGTTATTTAGTCGCTTGTACCAATTAGTTTATCTATCGACATGCTCCCTTTTGCACCAAATGCTATTTTCATTCTTAACGGCTCAAGGTTTAAGTTATCTCTGGCAATTGGTACTAGTGAGAAAGGATATATAGATATGCTAGGGCTTGTTCATAAAAAAGAACAGAAAAATCATCACTTAGTTACATGCCTATTTTTAGTCTTTGGCATGTTAATTTTATCTGTCATAATCTTCCATAGTACTAATGCGTTTGATCCAAACGCTACAAAATATGTGTTTGTCAAGAAATGGGGTTCTAGAGGTACAGGTGATGGACAATTTATGCGAATACATGACATTGACTTCAATCCTTCAGAAACACGTCTCTATGCTATAGATAGAGATGGTAATCGCATACAGGTATTTGACAAAAATGGAACATTTCTTTTCAAATGGGGATCAAAGGGAACAGGTGATGGACAATTCACAGTGCCCTATAGTGTAGATGTTGTTGCCAACAGTAACGTATGGGTAGCTGACAGGGGCAATCATCGTATTCAAGAATTTGACAAAGATGGAAAATTTCTTTTCAAGTTCGGATCTTTTGGTGCAAAACCAGGAGAATTTAACAATCCAAGGCAAGTTGCTGTTGATAAGGACATGAAATATCTTTACGTTGTAGATTCAAAAAACAATCGTATTCAAAAATTTTTCACCAATGGAAGTTTCGTCAAGAGTTGGGGAACACTTGGTACAGGTAATGGTCAATTCAGTTTGCCTGTTACTATCATAATGGACTCCAAAGGGAACTTGATTGTGAATGAGCGAGGAAATAGTCGAGTACAAAAATTTGACAGTAATGGTACGTTCCTCCTAAAGTTTGGTTCGGCAGGCAAGGGTGATGGCCAGTTTTCAGAAATAGAACATATGGCAACTGACAGTTTTGATAATATATACGTGAACGATCCGCAATCAGGCCCTGATGGCAGCGGAATGGCGCGTGTCCAAAAATTCGATACGAATGGTCACTTTATTACAAAATTCGGGTCATCCGGTTCAGGTGACGGTCAGTTTACAGATCCAGAACATCTTGCTGTAGATTCAGATGGAAACGTCTATGTTACCGATAGGAGACATAACAACATACAAGAATTCAAACCTGTAAACTGAGTCCGTATTGAATTTGGCGATTATGATACAGGGCTGCTTATTGATGCTTCTACATTCCGTATTCCCACACTTCTATGCCATCTTTATTTCTTCAGTGTTAGAGAAATACTACCTCACCTCTGAGAAAGCCTGCTGAAAATTGCGTTATATTACACTGCTGATTGCGATAATTTGTATGCTTTCAGTAATATTGGTGACGAGCAGTATTTATCTTCATAATTCTATTTCTTTTGACGCTTATGGTAATGGACTTACTCAAGCGAATATGATTCGCTCAGAAGACAAAAATAATCAGGCATCTCTATTTATCGGAATATCGCCCTTATTACTAAAAAATGACACAATTGATAATTTCATAATAAAATTTGAATTGTATAATATAGAAAACAAGAGCCGTTATGCTAATGCGGCCTATCAAATCGCGATGGTGAAGAATGATTATTCCTCACACAGCAAAGATCGGAGTGTATTTAATGGGACTTTTCTGACTAGGAACGGATTCTTAACGCTTAATATCAATACTAGTGATAAAAACAATCAATCAGGAATATCTGGAAAACAAACTGGAATTATTTTTTATACCGACACCTACGACAATGTGAACTTAACAATTCCATACCATCTTCAGAGCGGCCAGTATCATGTACGCTCCCTTGTTACTTTGCCCAATCACCAACAATTATCTTTTGATACAATTTGTAACGTTGGTGAGATCAAAAGCAAAGTATTTACTTTTAATCGAAATATGAGTAACGTAACAGTGATTTCATATCATGACAGGATAAACGATTTTTCATTTGATCGTAACAACAGGACATTTACTTGGCAAGTTCCATTTGAATATAATCTGAGCAGAATTGATGAAGGCAAAGTTAAGGTACACGAAGAAATTATTATTCCTAATTACTTCCTTGAATCTCTAAATGCTACTGGTTTTAACATGACAATGAACGGTCATCATTTTGATGAGTCATTGTTCGTGGTGGATCCTTATACAATACAAGACAAAACGATTATTCATTATGTACCTAAAGATAATGCCCTTTTTGAAATATCAAATAATAGTGGAAGTCAAAGAAGTAACTGGCTTATGAAGTTTGTTCTGTATTTGAGATAAATGCCTCATTGTCAAGTGATAAATTCCCAAATGAAAGACTATGTTCAAATTCGTGGGAGTATCTACAGATCTTTTGTAAGAATGTAACCTTCAACGATCGTACATTCTCTGCTACAAGGTTTTGAATGCTTGTTTAATCATCATCCTTCTGTTGTATTGTCTATTTTCATTCTTAAACTGAAAGCGAAAAAGTTTTCTGGTTCGATCTCTAAAACTTTATCTAACGATTCTCTCGCTCCCGTGGAATTCCCTGCACTGTATAATGTTAAAGCCTTGACCGTCAGTGCTGAGGTGTTATTTGGTTCTATAGCTAGTACCCTGTCAATTGATGCTAAAGCGTCTCTATATTTTCCAAGGACACCTAGAGCCGTACCCTTATTGATATACGCATCCATGCTATTAGGATCGATCGATAATGCCTTATCAAAGAAATCTAATGCGGCCGTATGATTTCCCAAGATGCCTAGTGCCAAACCCTTACTGTTCAAAGTACTGGTATTGTTAGGATCAATCGCAAGCGATTTATCAAAGTATTGAAGTGCGTCTTTTACGTCTCCCTGATTGTAGAGTATCAGTCCGACTCTATCCATTGCAAATGTGTTATTAGAATCAAGTGCAAGCACCTTCTTGAATGACTTCAAGGCTTCATCATATTTTTTCTGAGTAAAAAGAAAATTTGCTTTTTGCAGCAATTTTGTCAATTGTTCTGCGGTGGTCTGACCGGTAGTAATTATCGGTTTCGGAACGAGTATGGAAATTGTTATGATGAAGACACAAGTGTATAAAATTCTTAATACGTTCATGGCCAAATATTTATGGTTTCTCCTGTAAAAACATGTTGCTGCGATTCAATTAAGAAATACTTTTTGCATTATTACTAGTAAGAGATGGACTAAAGATGATTGAGTAGTAAAGATTTCAATCTCATTCTTCTGGATATTGCCATTAGTTGAGTCGAACTAACTGCCTCATCCCAAAATACGTGTACTAATCCCTTTCATTTTTATTTTACGATATATCTACAATATGTTATGCTGTAACTGTGTTAAAGATCTATGCAAAAACGTAAATTTCAAGCATTGCTACCTTTGTACAAAGCAAGAGTGTTGTTGCTTAAACATACACGCACAAAGCTCCAACCGACGTTTCATTCTAACTTTCTTGCATTATACACGGATACTTTGTTGTTGTGATGAACGGGGAACACTAAATGTGAAATTTGGATAAATTAATTTCGCTAAATGATATTGAATCTACTTAGGCAATTCAGGTGCGAATAATATTTATGTATACAAGTAAAAGTCTTATAGAGTGCAGCAAAAAATAACCAATCGCCCAATAATATCTCGGGAGCAAATTTGATTTAATAATATCGACCAGATGTTCCATTTCGTAAGCATCATTTAGCTCATTAAGTCGCTTTGGTGCTATGGCAAGAGATTCTAGTTCGGATATACAATTTCGCACTCTACCCGATACCTTGTGAGTTCTATTGTAAGGTGTGACAATCATGAGTAGAGATCCCATTTATCTTATTTTAAGGTTAAAAACAGAAGAAATTTCACATCCTGTGTGTACTTTTTGAGTATCAATGGACTCTTATATTTATAAGAATTTCTAGGGAGGATCGTTTAAAATCTAGATATTTTTAGTTTTTATTATGTTCATTTTTATTGACTTGATGCAAAAATAAGCAGCTGGTAGTTAGGTGAAGCTAAAAAATATCATCCTGATACTAACTTATTAGCAATACGACACTTTGATGTAAATTAACTCATGCTAGCCTGCCTATTATTTATTCGTGTAAGCATTTCATCTCTACATTCATTATCTTCTACTATCCTTTTGAAGAGTGCGTCTCTAAATCTTTCATCGAGTACAACATCCAACAATGCGGCAGTATGTCTGTCAGTCCACTCTAATTCCCTTCTAATCCATGTTTGTATCTGATCACCTACAATATCCATTCGCAATAACAAATTAGGATCCTGTGCCACGTTACAATAATTCACGAGGTACTATTTTAGGTATTATTCAAGCACGCTGTTATTACGAAAAAGCTTTCAGATTCAAATGGGGACTTGCCTAAGTTGTAAGGGGTGTTGGCTTATTGGCCAATTCTTATCTAGATTGGACGAGTTGTTATTTATGACTACAGTCTGTAGGCGTGCATAAGCCTATCGCAGATCTGATGAATCTTCAAAACAGGTGGCTAAAAGAGAAGATTAATGCAGATGTTTATCAATATTGCTCTTGCTCATACGTGGGATACTCGACAGCCTAAGTCCCATCATATTTTAGCGGCCTCATTTAATCTGGATTTCATTCTGGTTTCGCCTTCCTGGAAGCGTCTCTTATCATCCTCGTTATCCAGAATCAATGGTGGAACAGCAGTCGGCTTACCATATTTATCGATAGCAACCAAGGTAACGACTGCAGTTCCTGCATGGACAATAGTGTTATCATCAAGATCTTCGGCTTGAATGTTAACTTCAATTTCCATAGATGTTCTTTTGACATAATTTATTCTAGCTGATAGGATTACAGCATTTCCAATAAATATGGGTTTTAAAAATGACATCTTATCGATACTAGCTGTAACAACATTTGCGTGACCAGCATGCCTCTTCGCGACTAATCCCGCTATCAGATCTACATGTTTCAAAATGACACCACCGAATACATTACCCTTAGGATTGGCATCAGAAGGAAGCATAATGATAGTACTCTCTGCTTTTGACTCATCGGGGCTTTTCCCGTTCTTCTTTTCTGAATAATTCATGACGATTCTATACTCAAACAATAGATAGATCGGGGGCTATCATAAACCTGCTGGAATATTACCTGCCATAATGCACTTTAATACAGGAATCCAGGCATTCGGAATGGCAGTATCTTCGAAATTTACTTTTGTAAAGAGCAAGTAACTATCTCATATGGTCTCGTCTTGAACTTTGACGCAATAGATCTGGAATTGGTAGTTCCACAAGAAGGCAAATTGGATCGGTATGTGATTTACTTCTCCATCAGTACTAACAATAAAATAATTGCCAAAACTAAAATGGTTATTCCAAGTACCAATCGCCTAAAGACGATTAGATTCACAAAGGGGCTTTTGTAGTCATATCATATAAAGCGAGCTCTAATAAATCAGCAAATTTGTCGGGCTGATTAGATACTGGAGCAGAAGTCCCATACCTCAACTTTTACAAAATGAAGTGAAATTAATTGTAGGTAAAATCAACCACGATTGAATGGATGACCGTCATATGGGTGATAAACTCATCCATTCAACCACGGCGTTGAATTCTTCCTCGTCATCCAGTCGTTTTGAGTAGCGATTTGGAGTCCGAGTATGGACATAAGATGTAAGAAAAAGAAAATAATACTTGCGAAACTAATCTTATGTAGAAAGTGAGTAAACTATCTGCAATTAGAAGGCTCAAGGATAAAGTTATTCATGAACTATGAATTTAGCTGCTAAGATATCATAGCTAATACTAAAGTGGATGCATGATATAGGAATTAATAACAAAAAAACAGACCTATTTCATATCATCAAGGTGATCTAAAATTGATTATGGCTGGAAACATATATGCTGATAATGATATTTCTTCACCGGTAACCAATCCCACTTTGGCCTTTAGTCTTATTCTTTTCATTCCCATTCTCAATAATTCAAAGTATTAGTATGTTTCTGAGTCAATCATATACCTAAGAATCTTAATGTACAACTCACGAGAATTTTGTCAATATATAATAGTCTGGTTAGATAGTTTTAACTACATTTTGTAGGCAATATTTTTATGCTTTTACCATAAAGATAATTGATATGCTCAAAAGTCGAATCATCTGTGTGCATATAATCACTGCAATCTTATTCTTAGGCACCTTAACATCTCTTGCTTACGGATTGAAATTAAATGAAAAAGATTACTTCATGACAGGTTTTGGAATGAAGGATGGAAATCCGTACATTACTGTCCAAGGTACTGCTGGTGGGTCTTATGATCCTTCAATGGGTGATGAAGGGTATGAAGCGTATGTTTTTAATACAGACAAAGGAATTTTCCAGATAACAGTCGCCGAGGGTAGTTCAAATAAGCCGTATTATTCAGTGGATCATATCTTGTCCAAGCAAATAAAGTTAGATGAATGTTTACTTACCGAAGGTACTCATGGAAAGCCTCGTTTTGGCAATAATACAGTTGAATATATAGATCACAATCAAAACTTTACAAAAGTTAAGAAGGCGTACACAATTCAAGTCACATCTGATGATCCTGATGATACATGTGCGACAGGACAGCATATACGAAAAATATTTCCAAGTCAAATAAATGCAACAATAACTGAAACGAATCAGACGGCTACCCCTATTGTAGAAAATAATGTCAGTGGACATTAATACTTCTCATATTTGAGCTAGTTATCTTGTTTCTACTTATTTTCAATCGCCGAGCGAAGCCTATTCACCGTTTCGATGCACTCTGTTTGTTTTCTTTCTATGTCTGCAAGCTTGCTTATGACTAGATTTCTGAGGTAATTCATGTCTTGTTTCTTCTTTTCAGTTTCCTCCTTCTCAAATCTTTTCTTGTAGAAGGTATTGGAGATCACAGCTAGAGTGGTGGTAATCAAGATTATACCAAAAAACATGTAAACTAATGCGACTATTCTTCCTAGACTGGTAACTGGCACAACATCTCCATATCCCACAGTAGTAACTGTCGCAACGCACCACCACATAGCGTCTAGAAGGGTGGTCATTTGTGAATTCTCTGCGTCTTTCTCCAAGTTGTACATGATCACAGTACCAGCGATTATGACTATGCCCGCGGCCACAAGAAGATAAAAGATCTTGTTCATAATATCCTCTTTGGAAATCAATTATAAAAGTAATTTGAGCCCATCAGATCGATTTCCTAAATACGGCCTTCATATATAGATGGACTATTTTTTGATGGATTAACTAATTTGAATCCGCGGTACTTTGTGCTACATACATACCCTTCAAAAAAGTATTTTGTAATTTTGTTACAATTGCTATTGTCAGAACCAGTAGATCACGGTGACTTTCTTATACTGTATTTTTGATTTTAAGAATCATTTACCCGTCCCCGTACCTCATAGTATTCAAGTACCTTCTCGAAACCGTTGATGGCAATATTATTCTGAAATAACTTCATTATGATTGCTATCTAATAACTGCCTTTGTTCTTCTCTGAGGCTCTCGAAATCAAGTTTATCGTAAACGCAATAGATTTTCACCTTGAGATCTTGTATCGACGTGGAAATTTCTGTTTCATGATTGATTAGATCTTCAATCCGGTTCGGAAAGAAAATACCCATATCAGAGATTATCGTTAATCCCTTCTTTGCTAATTTGTCTGCACGCCCAAGTAGCATTCTTATCATGATCATAATACCTACAAAATCGTTCATTAAACCAAAAAATCCTTTTCTTGATTCTATAACTACCAGTGAACCGTCATTCTTGTATTTTTCTACGCAAATACCATTATCCTTCAAATAGATCAACCAATCTTTGACAGACTCATAGTACGTTAGAATGAGAACGATTTCGCTTGAAGAATCCAATGCAGTTTTGCAGTATTTTGAACAAATATTTTTCAGGTTATCTCTGTTTGTGAATAGGATCAAATTGTGGTTTCCGGAATGGCTTTGCATATCTTTTAATTAGGTATTTTTGTAAGATTATAACTTTTTTCGCTTTTCAGACGATAGGCTTTGGATCTATATA
>JBAWET010000014.1:0-4874 GCA_049591355.1 Nitrososphaeraceae archaeon | reverse complement strand
GTGGATCCACCTTAATTGGTTTGCTAAAATCAAAATTATGTCTTCCATCCTCCTGAGAAAGACTAGGGCATGGAGTATTATTTTCGACATAATTTAACCATTTTGTGCCGCATAAACGACATTTGAAATCATGCGTCTCCATTATGTTGTACCTCATTTTCTATCTACTTTGTAATAGATTATCTATGCTATAACGTCAATTAAATCGATGGTGATAGGGTTGATTGTTAGACTCGGATATGCATTGACATTAATGCGAGTCCTTCACGTTGGTTATTTGGTTAGGACGAAGTAATTGATTATTATCTTTAATATCGTCGTGGCCTTATTGTTTTTTTCCAAAATCTGCCATAGATTTTCTTGAAGTCTCGATGGCTTTTTTTCGTCTCGGTTGTATCACAAGAATGTATAATGAACCTACAACATATACAGATAGTAGTATTATTTGTGCGATAACACTCTCTAGCGTTGGATGAATTCCAGTCATCTTTGCTAGATTAATATCGAGCCTCGGGATAATTCCAATCAAATGTGTAGTAGAAATGTACCCAGCCTCCTGAAAAGACCTTACAGCATTTCCAATAAATGCTATTGACATGTAAGCTCCAACACCCATAGTTAATCCAAATAGAACTCTGAGAGGTAATTTCTTACCTATCTTTTTTATTAGAAAAACAATTCCTACTATTACTGCTAGACCTATTAGTAAACCAGCTATAACATACCATTCCATATACTTGGCAAATGATAGCATCGCTTGATAGAAAAGAATAGTTTCAAAACCTTCTCTATAAACGGTAAAGAACGAAAGCATGATAAAAACCATTATACTTCCTGTTGTGGTAGCATGCCACACTTTCGCTTTGACAAATTCAATCCATTTCTTTGTTTCAACTTTATTGAGCACCCAAAAGCTGACCCAAAAAAGTACAACTACTGCCGAAATGCCAGCTATAGCTTCAATTAACTCTCTACTGGCTCCCGATATTTTGATTATGTATTCTGCAATAAACCACGTAAAGGCAGTTGCTAAAATTGCAATCGCAATACCATAATAAACATGTTTTTTGAAACGATCATTTCTAGATGCTTCGAGATAGGTTAGAATTGCGCCAATAATTAATGCTGACTCTAGACCTTCCCTGAATATTATAGTAAATGACGTTGAGAATGCTATAGCCGGAGCAATAATTCCAGTTCCTGTTACGAGTCTTTCAGACTCATCAAGTCCCTGCCTTATCTCAATTATTTTGGCTTGGACACTTTCATAGGGTACCTTTGATTGGATAAGATTTCGCAATTGGGCAAATTTAATCTCCATATCAAGCGTGAAATCCGGGTTTATCGGCCGTAGCGGAACTTCAATATTCTCATAGCTGTCAAGATAGGCAGAACGCGAAGATGACAATGATTCATCGTATTTTTTTTCCTTATACTCCTGTAACACATTTTCCAGCTTTAGCCTAATCTGATCAATGTTATCTCTTACCACTCCCTTTGATGATTCGTCTGTTTGGCCCATCTCTTTTCTTTCACCAGTATAGATTCCGAATCCCCGGCTTAATTCTTGTATATCCGCAAATGTTTTTCCCTTAGTTTCATTAGTTTTTGCTGTCTGGATACTGATATCGCTTGTAGCAACGGTATTTGTCCCTTTTTGACTACCCGTTGACGATTGAAATGAACGTATTTCTGCGTTGTCCTGTTTCTCCGTTTTACTAGTGTGCGATGGGAGGGAGGACACTGAATCTTCTAATGTCTTTTCTATCGAAGAGATTAATCGTGATATTTCTATTTTATCTAATTTTTTAGTCATGAAATCTTGCAGCTGAGCGAATGATAGGTTAATTTCAGAATTTCTGTTCTTTGAAACAGAACTTGTTATTTTGTCATAATTTGATTTCGACATGTTAACCAAACCGAGTGCATTTTGATAATCAACTTTACTGAACTCTTGTACGTTGTCTATTTTTTGACCAGCACTATCATTTAGGGTCGCTGTATTTGCTAATTGATACGATTTATCAGCATCTTTTAATAAAAGTATCGTAGTCTGAGCAATTAGAGATTTATTAGTTTGACTTGCTGGATTTATTACCTGGATTTCAAAATCATCTAAAATGGTATTGAACTCTTTTGTTTTCTGTTTTATTTTATCTATCGATACTTCAGATTTTACCATGAATACCATGTCTGCCAGTCCGGATTCAAGTCTATTAATAGAATTAGAATTATTCACAACTTTTTCAAGAATATCCCTAATTGATGGAAAAATTACAGAATGCGGAATATATGCATGAGCAAAAGCCATATAGTTATCCCCTTCTGCCAAGCTTTTTTCAGTTAACATTATTTGGGTTCGTATTCTTGCAAGATTGACCATCACTAGAAGTACGTCCATACCTTCAGTTTTGGTTGTCTCTATTGTCTTGGTGGAAGGCCCACTCTCAGCATAAATCAAAAAATTTGGCGTCATGATTGCATTAATTATGATTAAAAATCCAACGCTGAGAGTAACAGATAATGATCTCGCCTGCCAAGAATTCTTTGTCTTTGTCAAAAGCAACCCCTTAGTTAGTCAATCATTCCATTAGAGTCGTAATATCTACAGCGTGATGGTTCTTACAACCACTAATCATAATACCAAAGTCCCTTAGATTAGTGAGTACTAACAACATTTAAACCCTCTTACTGACTTCTAATATGGGATTTCATAATTTATGCCACCTAATTAAGGTGGATTGGGTGACAAATTTATGGAGACGGGTATAATGCTTTATCAAAATCTTGAATGCATCAATTACGCTGTTGGAGAGAAATTTATTTACTTATTTCATCGAACCTAATATAATGACAGAAACTAGTAGAACTTATCTTCACCACAAAGATATCTACGATCTATTTCACAGATTATAGTCAAACCAAGATCCCCGTCGTAAGTGCAACTTGGCGATATAGGTTACAATGCTACTCAGCTTGCTGTAATGATAAACGTAACTTTATCATTTGTTTTCTCATAACAAGAATTATATACAGCACGAAAAAACTGATGTTACGTGCATGCAGAAAGGTGATAATAAGTGATAACAGTGATGAGGGACATTTCACACCTAGTAGAAGAGCGACAGATACATCGTTCAGATTTAAGACCAGAAGGACAGTAAAGAAATTACCATATGAAAAATACCTGTTAGTTGAAGGGCTTTGTAAAGCCTATGATAATTTTGCAGCCGATTGTAACTGCAAAACTACTGAATTTGGTTATAGAGGTTTTTTGTTTCACCTATGTGAATTTGTCAATCTAACAGCCGAACAGATTGTAAAAAAATACAAGAAGAAAGGCTATTCTTATGCGTTTGAGGACGTTTGCCGTGAATGGATTTTAAAAATAAAGAAAGAAGTCGCTGATAAAAAAGTTAAAGGTCAAAAAGTAAGTTTGGCTGTTTGGGCAGTCAAGAAATTTTGCATGAATAATGGAATCAGGATTGATTGGGATATTATTGCAAAACTTATTCCACATTTCAAAAATAACGCAGATGATGAAGCATACACCAGAGATCAAATAAAGTTGATGTTAGAATATGCTGATATAAGAGTACGTGTTGCAATACTGATTTTTTCATCAAGTGCAATAAGACGTGAAGCTATGACACAGTTACGTCATGGAGATATTGAACCTAAATATGATCCGATAACTGGCAACTTGATTGCTGCCAAAATAATTGCGTATAATGACGATGACGCAAGATACCCCACTTTTATAACACCAGAAGCTTATAACACATATCTGAAGTACATAGAAAAACGTGCTAGATATGGAGAGAAAATAACTAATGAGACTCCAGTAATAATCAAAAGGTTTGATGTCAACAATGGTGAGGCAGAAATTGATAACGATCCAGTTTCACCATCGACATTAGATGGGTATATAGCAGTGGTAGCAAGAGATGCAGGCGTTCGTGAAAAATCTGAATTATATACCAATAGATACAAAGTAAAACTCATTCATGGGTTGAGAAAATATATAGAAACTACACTGTTAGATTTGACGGATGACAAGGAAGAACCATTACTCGACAGAGGCACTTGTCTTGAATTGTTGGGTAATCACATGGAATTAAGACAACGCTACCATACACAGGAGAATTATGATAGACGTACTAAGGAGAAAAAAGAACTGAGATTACTGAATGCTTATCGAAAAGCTGTCTCTGAATTAACTATAACCGATGAGGAACGTGAACGATTGAAGAGAGAGGAAGCAGAAAGGAAACTCAAGACAATGGAATCTGTTGAGCTGGAGCTACAAAAGGTAAAACTACAGAGAAATCAAGAGTCAACCCTTTTGGCTGAAGTAACTTCACGTCTAGCGAAAATGGAACAGCTTGTTGGAGCACGACTAGTTAACACAACTCAGATTTCCGGCGATATATCACCTGATGTCAAAAATGTTGATGATTGGTTTGATAAGATCCGCAGAGGCGAAATTAAGCCAGAATTCACTGAACCCAAAGAAGAGTTAAGACCCATCCCTAATATTGACGGATTGACAAATGAGGAAGAATCACTGGCAGAAGAATATGCGAACTTGGAAGTGGAGTTAGGGGAAGTGAAGAATACAAAAAGGATTAAAGAGATTCAATCTAGAATGAAAGAAATTGAATGTGCTATTCAGACATTGGAGGTATGAATCATAAACATATATGTATCACGTTTCAGCGGCCAATAATACGTCCTGTTATTCGACTTGACATGGCCGCAGACAGTGGATATATGTAATCCTGCCCAAAAAGCCAAAATCACGTTAGCTCCCAAGCACACCACAGCGTTTTTCGAATGGTTTTAAGTATATTTTATGACGTATTCAGAACTGG
>JBAWET010000013.1:0-8318 GCA_049591355.1 Nitrososphaeraceae archaeon | reverse complement strand
CAGTCACAGCTTTCTGCATTTAACTACCCTTTCTTTTTTCTAGCAAAAGTCCCAATTAAACTTACCGGCTCAATCTTCATTTTTTTTCAGTTATGAGGAACGAAATATTGAATTCCTCGATCAATGGAGAAATAGATAACTTGCACCACGGATGAATTATAAGTGGTAAAAATACAGGACATTCCAAACCTCCAATATTGACGAAAGGCGAATATAAGGTCAAAATTATTACTTTCATTGCAGTGGAACGAGCGATCCTAAACCCACTCAACTATGTCCTAGATTACTTAGTAATTTCGATGAAAGTGCTGATGCTAAATTAATGGTCCAGCAATAGAAACTTTTTCTTCTTTCTTGTTCTTATATTACTCTACTGAAGTATTTTACGTTATTTTCTATAGTATGCTGTTCCATTTTGTTTATCTAGATTGGCTTGCCTAATCTTTAAAAGTAGAGACTCAGACTGTACATTTGTAATTAATTTGGATCAGCTATGGCCTGGCCAATTCCTTAAATGTGATGACTTTTAGCTTAACCCGTTGTCTCCGGTCGTTGGACTGAGATTGTATTTTCCCTTTTTATTGGTCTTAATTGGCATAATAATAGTTATTTCACACGCTGAATTATCCTATTCACAAGCTACCTCTAAGCCAACTAGTGAAGTTGATACAATCCCGCCAGTTATAACAGTTCCAAATGATCCTGTTTTTGAAGCAACAGGTCCTGATGGAAAAGTTGTAACATACAAGGTTATCGCAACAGATGCGATAGATGGAATCGTAAACGTTACCTGTACACCGCCGTTCGCATCCCTTTTCCAGATCGGTAACATTAAGGTTCTTTGTAAGGCTTTAGATAAAAATGGTAATATTGCTAGTGCTTCCTTTACGGTAAAGGTACAGGACACTACTCCTCCTGACAGTGCTATAGATGATTCGAGAGTCGGTTGGTTCGGAAAGATCAATCCAACTAACTCCACCACATCAAACGAAATCAATTTCAAAATATCAGGAACCGACGCCGTAGGCATTGATCATTTCGAATGTAGATTGGACGATGGAAAATGGATTAGTTTCCAGAATGATGGCTCGGGGAAAATTGAATGTCAATATTTACGCATATCTACAGGGACTCACGTATTTCAGGCGAGATCAATAGATAAATTTGGGAATCTTGATGGTTCACCAGCCGTTTTTACTTGGATAGTACTTCCTGTTAAAGAAGGAATTCAAAATCTTGCAAAAATGACTGGTACTCTTAATATGACGCAAAAACAAAAATCTGATGCTAATATTCATCTATACCAAGCATTAGAGTTAATAACAAAAAAAACTAATGCTGGAAACTTGCAAATTTGTTATAACACAGATTCGTTCTTAAATGAGGTAAGCTCTCTCTTTCTGAAAAATAAATTGAACGAATACCAGAAAAACCAATTAACTGTGCTAGTATTATCTATTAAAGATCGTTTGGGTTGTGTCTCTATTGGAAGATAAGATAAAGATACTATAAGTCGCTTTGCATGATTTTTAAGAGCAGCTCAATAAATAATTCTAGAACCGTATGAACCAATGTGCAAGATGTCATGTAGAAACAAAGGAGACGTATGTATGTGAACATACTAATCATCGTGATATGTGCACTGTATGTTATCAAGAAATTCATTGGAACTTAACTAATTGACACGTGTGTACCAATAGTTTTCCAGGTGATTTTTCACCAGACTTACTATTATATGACAGATACTTTCTAATTGCATTGCAATTAGAGTATACCTTTAGCTAAGATTATGTTTGATTCACGATAGTGAGATTTGAAGAACTTACTGATGATCAATGGAAGCTCTTAGTACCGTCAATCCCTCTTCCTGCTAGCTAGAGCTGATGACAGGAATTGCATCAATGGCATATTGTATGTCCTTATGAGTGGTTGTAGGTGGATGGACATACCTACCAAGTACGGTTCCTACAAGACAGTCTGGGAGCGACGCAAGAAATAGAGTGTTAAAGGTGTATGGAAAAATATTATGAAGTCCCTAGTGTCACGGGGATATTCTTCTGGATTGATAAAGATAGACGACCTTTCCGTGGATAGTAGCACTGTAGCAGCCAAGAAGGGGGCAACAAAAGAAGGCATATTGGTTGACTCGTTGTTGTTCTATTAATATAATTGAACGAGAGTGCAAATTTTATATTCAGTTAAAGATTCAACGGTAAATATGTCATTAGGATCTAATTGTTATGAATGGCAAATCATTGATCGAATTAAAGAGACACATAACGTATTTACTTACGTTTTTGATCCTGTTTCTGATTCTCAGAGGTTTTCCTTCGAGATAGGACAATTTGTGATGCTAGGAGCATTTCTAAAAAGACCCTCAGCTTCAGGAAATTCTGAAGAGAGTTTCGTTGAGCGCGCTTATTCCATTTCTTCATCTCCTTTGCGACGTCATTTAGAGCTTACCATAAAAGATGAGAAGCCGTACGGATATATCAATCCTAAAACTGGTAAGGCTGACGGATTTGCACCTTACTTCTTTGAGCAGATGAAGACTGGAGACAAGATTAGCCTGAAATTTGGCTTACGTAAGGAGCACTTCATGTCCAAAATTACAAACGGCACAGAAAAAAATATAGCTTATTGGTCCGGCTCTAACGGGGCAGAACCAGTTAGGTGTCTAATACAGTATATGGAGGATATAAAGGACTCAGAATATAACCTAACTTTATTTTATAGTAATCCGACTCTCTATTTCCCTGACGATAATAGTATTAACGTGATATATTATAATTGGTTAATCGACATGGCAAGAAAAATGGACAAATTTAATTTGGTATTTACCTTTACAAAAGACCAAGACTTACCTGATTCTGAGCACCCTAGAGTTAAATACAGGAAGGGAAGATTCTTCTTGAATCAAGACTGTTCGGAGGAAAAAACTCTATCCAAATATCATACGAGGATTGACAATTGTTTTAATCCTATTTGTGGGAGTAGCGCTTTCATAAACGGAACTGTAAAGCTTCCAGATGGCAGGATTAGAAGAGGAAAGGGAATCAAGCAAGATCTCATGGAAATAGAAGGAATAAAGTCAGAAAAACTAGATATTGAACAATTTTACTTGCAGCACGCTAACTGATAGAATATTTGCTGCCAGAAATTTGAACGAAATATTGTGGTATCCATAATTTTTAATGAATACACATTATAGCCAAGTATATTCAGAATACAATTGAATACTAATATCCCCTACTTTTTATGACAAAGCAGCACAGTGGAAGGTGTGTAATTATCACCAATTAGCAATACACAAGGGATATCAAATTTATTGATGATCAGAATATCATCTTTTTTCAAAATCATTTTCTGAACCGTACATATTCATGAGCCAGCATGGTATTATCAAATGCGTAGTGTACCTTTTGAAAATCTTTTCTAAATGCAGAAACATCTTTCGCTACCTGTGTGGGATCTACCTTATCTATGACGACTCGTTTGATGAACGCTGCTATAGTCTCCATGTCACCTTTCTTCATTCCTAACCTAGTTACTTCCGGAACACCTATTCTTACGCCGCTTGGATGCATATAGTGTTTCCCAGCCTTAATATCACCAGGCAATAATTGTCTATTAAGAATGATATTCGCCTTTTCTAATTCCTGTTCAATAGTACCGCCGTCACCGAATTTAGAAACATCAACTGCAATTTGGTGGGATTCGGTATATCCTCTTTTTTCCCCCAAAACGCCGAAGCCGGAGGCTGCAAGAAATTGGGCTAGTGATTTTGCGTTTTGTATAACTTGTTTTGCGTAGTCCTTTCCAAATTCCATAGATTCGGCCAGTGCGACCGCCTTTCCTGCTACATGATGCAAATGATGACTGCTGGTATTTCCGGGAAATATGGCTTTTTTTATATTTTCAGCGTGTTTTTGCAATGACACGATAATCCCGCCCTGTGGTCCCCACAAAGTTTTATGTGAACTCATTGTCATGGAATCTGCTCCTTCCTTTAATGGAGCTTGGAATTCTCCTCCAGCAATTAATCCCGCTACATGTGCACCATCATAGTTAACGTAGATATCGTGTTCATGCATAAATTCTGCCAATTCCTTGACAGGATGCGGAAAAAGAAACAAACTTCCTCCGAACATAGCTATTGCCGGTTTTTTATTATCCGAAATCATCCCCAATATCTTCTTCTTCGTTGCGTCGACATCAATTGTCATTTCTTCCTTCCAAAATGGATAATGTTCTATGTTTAACCCATGCACGAAACCTGCGGTGCCAAAATGTTCCTTTTTTCCATGTGATATATGCCCTCCACTAGGAATTGAGGCGGCCAACATATAATCTCCGGGATTAGAAAAAGCAGAGTAAATCGCAAGATTTGCAACAACCCCAGATGTTGCTCTGCAATCGGCAAATTCAGCCTGAAAAACTCGTTGTGCTAATTCATTACAAATCAATTCTACTTTGTCAATGTATGTACATCCAGCATATACCCTTTCACCAGGCCACCCTTCTGCATACCTATTAGCGAAATCTGAGGCCACAGCTTCCCTTACAGCAGGACTAGGTATATTCTCACTAGCAATAAGTGGGAGAGAATTGCTGAACCATCTATGATGCTCTTCAATAAGGGAGAAAATCTTATTATACGATTCTTTAGGATCTATTGTCATATAGTCGATTTTTTGGCTATTATATCCTAATTTAAAATATTGCCCCTGATTATATAGTATATGTCATAACTTTTAATTTACTCTAATTCCGCCATTATCAACGGTTATGGACAGAGAGCAGAAGTGTGCCTTATGCGGTAACGTGATAACATTTAGATACAAAGCAATGAGACAATGGAATATTTCCGGCGAACTTTGCGGGAATTGTTATGGCAAAAAAATAACAGAGCATTATCGATTCTCACCATCCTAAAGATGATCACATATTTCAAGCAACAAGGTTATGACATCGACTGTTCGATCGAGCTATCTATACGATTTCTGTTTCCTACGTCTAGGACCTGGACCACCAAACTTCTTTGATTCGCTCTGTCTAGGATCCCCCGCAAGAAGATGTCTATCAAATTCGTTAATCCTTTTTCTAATTTCTGTGCGCACGCTTTTCGTTAATGGATGATCCTTTGGATCTCGACCCCCTTTTCCATCGCCCACAAGCGCTTTTGAAATTGCAACCGTGCTTGCAAATGCTTGACCCATGAAACCTCCACCATGAACTCTCACATCGACATTTACTTTCTGTCTATAGTCACCTATCAATTTCAGTGGGGTTAAAACCAACTCCTTTGCTATTTGGGGGGTCACTAGTTCCGCAGGGATATTATTTATTCTGACTTTCCCATTTCCTTTGGAGATAGTTGCTACAGCTCTACTTGTCTTTCTCTGTCCTGGATATAGATCAATCTTATTCATAGTTCAGTACTCCGCTCCAGCCGATTTCCTTCGCAACATCACCAAGTGATAAATAATACGATTGTGGTTTCCTAATCTTTGAATTCTTGAATGTTTCCATCTTAGCGTCCTTAAGTTCGGGCGGCACTGAGATATACACCCTCAATCTCTTGAATGAGCTAATTCCGCTCGATTTCCTTTTGGGTAGCATACCTCTTATCATTTTTGTCAGAATTCTATCAGGTCGTCTTGGATGAACTGGTCCGTTTATAGGATTAGTCGCCGAACTAATTGTAAGGAATTTTCTATAAGAGTCAATAATCATATATCTGTTCCCTGACATCATGGTCTTCTCAGCATTTACCACTCTAACGCTATGCCCCTTAAGCAAAAGCTTCGATATTTGAGAGCACATTCTTCCCGCAATACAATCCGTGGCATCTATAGTTAATGGCGGATTGTCGTTCTTTTGGGCGTTCTGTTCAACCAATTATTCTTATTCCCTTCCCACTTGGATATTTCTGTAAAAGACTATCCAGAGGAATTAATTTGCCTCCAACCTGTATGATCTTCTTTGCTGCAACTTCCGATATATCAAATGACCATACCGTCAGCTTATGACCTATATTTCCTGAGCCCAAAATCTTTCCAGGGACAATTACAACATCGTTTTCATTGGTAACATTTGCTAACATACCAATATTTACCTCTCTTCTATTGGACCTAGACCTTGAGAGTTCTTTTAGCACAGCTTTCCATATAGCAGCTTTTTGCGTTTTCAAAGTCCTCCGAAGAGTCCGAATTGTATTAATCAGGCTATCATTAGGCATAAATTACCATCCTTCTTTCCGTCGTTATTAATGAACCCCAAATAAATGTACCTAGACTTTATTTTTAATACCAACCGACTGAATTAAATTATTAAACTCTTTTATCTTTGATGCAAGCAGTTCTATTGCAGCCATTACCGTTTCTTCGGCCGTTAAAGATCCCGTTGTTTCAATCATAAGTACAGATTGGGTCTCATCTTTTCCATCTTTAACTACCGCTGCTGATGTTGGCTGCCATTTCGCATGATCCTTTCCGACTCCCAACCTTGCGTAAGCTTCAAACTTGAGTTTTTGTCCTGGCGCCAAGACTATGATAGGAATTTCTTTAGTTATGGGCTTTACGACATCATCCTCCGAAATCAACTCCCCTGAGCCAACAACTTTTGTTTTGTCGTTAGCTTCTGAATCAAGTACCAACAACACCCTACACCGGGAGCATCCAAGCGTACTTTTACATTCGCACAAGTGTGGCATTACAAATCTGTGCAGGTCTGTTCGTAGTGGTATTAGTCCTAATCGATGTGCCACAGCCTCGTCATGCATCACTGAAGAATTTTCAAGCATAACAACATCATCTATAGAAAAAGTAGGAACTTCGCTTATACTCAATCTTCTAAGTGCATTTACGTATTGTCGGGGAATATTATTAAATTCAATAACAACACGATTATCATTCTTCTCAGTAACTTTTATTGATGGAGAATCCAAACCTGAGTTCAGCCATGGTTATATAAATAGCCTTAAAAATCTACCGAACCTGCAGAAGGACTTTATTTCCTCTGCCAGTTGTACCAAAAGTAGTGGTGGATGTGATTTAATTTTTTATTCTACAATGGTTACAGGAAAACGGTAGTTATGCAACGTCCTGCTCGCATCGCACTTTTCCGTTACTTTGGATTATCCCCACTCGAAATAGAAATTATATATAATACTTTGTCGAGTTTATTTTCAGTACAGGAAGAAAATGTGCCTCCTGACTCGAATTATTTAAGTTTTGTTGAAATACAATTCCCTGTATCTTATAGTGATTCATTCTTTTTATTGTTAGGAGCTGATAGATGGAATAAAATTAAGGGTCTCCTTAAAGAAATGAAGCGGAGAAGAGGGAATAAAGGATTAAAAGTATCATTAGTTTTTTGTGATGTGTCTGCAGACCCAAATCTCAAGGTGGTCTTTTCTCTCAAAAGTGGTAAGGGTTTGTCTCAATACGACAATGCCATCGAGAAAATAGAATACTTGGTGGACACACTTCCCATTCAAATTGCGAACTCACTAGTAAAAACAGAAAGAGTTGATTGTGTTTATGACGAGTCCTCTCTAAAATGGATCCCGCAAAACCCTCACGATGGGGAAGATGCGAGATAGTGACAATAAAATCTAGAAGACAATATTGACTCATAATGGAAACAATGTATCTCGGTTGCTTTCAAAAACTGCTGTCAGTTCGTATTAGTTACAACTTGAGTATCATGTTCTTAGAACTCGCAACAAGCATTGAACTTAGGGCTTATGATATAAATCAGGTATAATTAAAAAGTTGGTGGTTAATAATAAAAAATTAAAAATTCTTCATAGTAAATGAAGAACTGCCTGAATCCAATTTTGCCCCATCCTTGAATTCTTATTACATGTCACCCATGCCGCCCGGAGGCATTCCTCCACCACCAGGTGGGCCACCGGATTTGCTTGATGCAATTACATCATCGATTCTTAAGATCATGGACGCAACCTCCGTGGCTGACTTGATTATTTGTTCTTTTACGCTAAGCGGTTCAACTATATCTAGCTTCGACATATCTGTTACTTTTCCATTTCTAACATCTATGCCGCTCCATTTTGAACCCTTCATCTGCTTAGAACGTAATTCTGTTAGAGTGTCGATTGGGTCCATTCCCGCATTCTCTGCCAAGCGGAGTGGAATTACCTCGAGCGATTCAGCAAACTTTTCCGCTGCTAACTGTTCCCTGCCTGATAAGCTATTCGACCATTCTCTTAGTTTCCCTGCTGTATACGATTCTGGAGAGCCTCCCCCTGCGACTATGGCAGGTCTTTCTAACACATCCTTAGAAACCATCAG
>JBAWET010000012.1:0-1938 GCA_049591355.1 Nitrososphaeraceae archaeon | reverse complement strand
ATTAAAAGCCATGTCCATACCAATTATCTATGGTCCTATGGATGCCCTGCCGTATAAGGTTGAATTAAAAAATGAGAGCTGGAGAAATGTTGAAAAGCTGCTGGGGTCTGGAGCGAAATTTTCTATGATGAGTGATCATCATGTTATTCTTCAACGAAACATGTTTTATACTCTTAGACATTTACTTCATTTTGGTTTATCCAAGTCTAATGCAATATCAAAAATTACTTCTGAAGCCGCCGAGATAATTGGTATCCAAGGTATAGGACAAATAAAACCAGGCTTTAAAGCATCATTTGTTGTTTGGAACGGAGATCCTTTTTCATTAACCAGCTATCCCACATTAGTAGTAGCTGAGGGAAAAATAGTTCACAGGGAGTAGGATTGGGAATAATTACTAATCCTTGAATGCTCAAGAGAGAGAAAACGCATTGTCTTTTCCTTCAGCGCAATTGATCTGACAAATTTGCATATAATTATTGTAAGGAGATTATAGAAACAACAATGCTGCATTATCCGTAAATATGTGTCCTCCCATGCTTATAAACAGAGGAGTGTATTCGAAAGTTAATCTAAAAATGTTACTTGTGGTTCTTAGATCGCCATGCTGCAGGGATGATCATTTCAATCCGATCTGACAGACCCACTAAAATAAATGATACTCCCACGCCAAGCAAGATTCCTCCAGTTACATCGAGGGGAAAATGCTGACCTACGTATACTCGCGAAATACATACCAGCGCTGCTTCCATTGTCATCGCAACAGATACGATA
Source organism: Nitrososphaeraceae archaeon (assembly GCA_049591355.1). Classification (GTDB taxonomy): domain Archaea; phylum Thermoproteota; class Nitrososphaeria; order Nitrososphaerales; family Nitrososphaeraceae; genus TA-21. Next base: position 1,164 of record JBAWET010000012.1, on the reverse strand, counting down.
ATTCGCTTATTTGTCCTAAAAAGCGCGAGCATGATTGCAGCTCCCGCGGCCACTATTATTGAATGTCCTGAAGGATATGAGCGATCAAGTTCTGCAGGTAAGGAGAGTTGCATATTTAGGGAAATATCGGGTCTTGCCCTTGCCACTAGATCTTTACTAATGATGGATAATGGTAATAGAACTAGTACTGCAATCACGATCACTAATGCAGTTTTTCTTCCTTCCCATCCTCCAAAAATTGCAATTAACAAGATTACTACAGGCCATATTACTTCTCTGCCATACTGTGTCAGCAAGACCATGGGCTTATCAAGCCACAGTTGGCGTGATTTAATTACCTCATCAAATGCTTTCGAATCATTTTCTTGCACTAGTTGTCCTAAGTGAAATGGAGAGATTTTTGGTGACACAAGTATAGATAATACGAAGAATAATCCAATTAAAATGCAACCAGCAATGATAAACTTCCTAATCAAGCAACAAGGGATTTGTAGCGGCTTCTTATATTTGGATGGCCAAGAAACAGGAATATATGTAGGCAATACTTAGAGCTTGCATAAACAGTCAGGGGGACTTCTCTCCTTTCCTTGTTTTGCTATCCGTTTTTAATATCTAAAGCGACCACAGCAAGTAGAACAAATCTGGGATTATCCTACTAAAATCAATTAGTCCACACCATCCAATGATAAATTCATCACACGTCTCGCTTTTCACATACTACATACACACGTACTCTCATGAACACTACGGACTTCTTATTCTAGAATATATTAATTGTTAAAGTAACGGTAGCGTAACTTCTAAATGATATGGTTACTTGGAATCAATATTGAATATACGCGAGGCGGCGCACTATTTGATGCTCCTACTAACCTGATGGTCCAAATGGATCAATTGGTGTGGAGGTGTCAGGTAAGGTGGGGACAAGAACCTTAGTCTCCTGGTCCTTATGTACTTCCATCTCAGGATCTGTTAAGTGAATTTCATTAAAATCATATTTGTTAAAGTTATCTTCCTTGATATTAGGCTCTGCCAAGTCATTATTCGGACTCGTATCCACCTTCGTCTCTGGACTCTTCGTCTCTGGACTCTTCGTCTCTGGACTCTTCGTCTCTGGAATCTTCGTCTCTGGAATCTTCGTCTCTGGACTCTTCGTCTCTGGAC
>JBAWET010000011.1:0-2741 GCA_049591355.1 Nitrososphaeraceae archaeon | reverse complement strand
AATATGATGAATATCTTAATAGATGACGATCGTTTCCTAATGTCTTGTACAAGGTGCTTCTAACTCATGACAATGTGCGAAAAATGCAGCAAACATGAAGAATATCATACATGTTCAACATGCAATCAACACTTATGTATTAACTGTTTTAATACGGTTCATTTTGGCATTAATGCTCCACGCGCTGGTAAGTCAATAATATACAATAAATGCATTTTTTGTGGTGAAATATATGGTATCAATGCTAAAGTTGATGTTTGTGATAAATGTACGATTATACTTAATTGGGTATCAGGAATGAACTATCTCGCTGCTGTAAATAGGGTATCCGAGTTAATAAAGAAAAATACACTTGATTCAAAACTCAGAAATGAAAACTATTGTAAGACAAAGTTTGGAATGCATGCCACGCAAGTAATCATGGACGCAGTAGATAGTTCAAGTATGCGTGCAACAACGTTATAGCTCCTTACCTTTGCATATTTTAATAGCAAAACACAATGAGAACGATGTCTAGTTCCTTTTAATAGGATTATAGATCTATGAATACACAGTTCATTGTCTAGTGATCAGTTCTCCAAATGAGGCGACAAACTGAATAGTCGCACAATTTGAAGGAATCTCATCTTTGTCAGGCATCACCTTTCTTGGGCTGTGGGTCTTATTAAAATCTCATTGACATTGACATGATTTGGTGCTTCTATTGCATATAAGACCGCATTTGCAATGTCCCCTGCCTGTAACGTTTCCATATTCTTGGTAGCTTTTATAAATCCGCTCATGGATTCATCTGTTATTGTCTCCAGTAGCTCTGTCGAAACAGCCCCTGGTTCAATACATGTAACGCGTATGTTATACTTCGGGCTTAATTCCTTTCTTAATCCTTCGCTAAATGCAGTAATGGCATGTTTTGTTGCGCAGTAAACAGTTCCTCCAGCAAATACTATTCTCCCTGCAACTGATGACAAATTGACTATATGTCCTGATTTTTCTTTTAGCATAAATGGAATCACAGCTGAAGTGCAGTACAGAACTCCTTTGATATTCACATCAATCATTTGTTCCCATTCTTCCACTTTTCCATTCTGGAAATAACTTAGCGGCATTAAACCAGCGTTGTTAATTAAAATATCAACCCTTCCCCATCTCTTAACTACTGCATCAACAAATGAAATACAATCCAATCTCCTTGTAACATCAAGCTTTTGAACAAAAACTTCTTTATTGTTTTTTATAATTTGGCCTTCCAATTCTTTTAATCTGTCTATTCGCCTTGCTCCAACTGCAACTCTTAAACCCGCATTCGATAAAGCCAATGAGGTAGTGTATCCTATACCACTGCTTGCTCCCGTGACTATGGCAACTTTGTTTTCCAATACTCTACCTACATGCTCACACAATTAAAGAACTTATGGATATAAACTACTTATCCGACACTCGTATAAAAGTCACTAACCTCAACAACAACAAGAATTAACTAGTTCTGCATTTGTGTGATATAGAGTTTATTTGTCTGGAAAACATTTACAGACATCTTGAAGATCACAGAAGATATAGTAGGCCAATATATTACATCCAATGGATATGTGAAACCAAGAATAGAAATCGGCAATTATTATTTAGAATGGAATGATAAATCTTACGGAATATATCAAAATGAGATATCCGAACTGAAAGGATTCCTAAAAAAAGTCATTCCATATTTTGATGTAATTTATCAATTGCTTTACAACTTAGAGAGACCAAGAGGCAAAGAAAAGTATGGGCTTGATAAACGATTATTTCCGGATATACATCTTTCACATAGTAATCAAGGGCGTTTGATTAGGTACCGTTTATACATGAAATCAGATGGTTCTACATTCATCAATAGAACAGAAAAGCTTGAAGTTGTGAACGAAGGCGAAGAGTCCTCAAAAAAAGTAAATGTTAGACCAATGGATCATGTTGATTCAGGGCTTTCCATAGAATGGAAACTGGGCCAACTGCTTTTTAATAGACAAGGTATTACTGAAGTTAAGGACTAAACGGTCTAAATATATATCAAGGCAGATTTATCCTTTCCAAATTGGTAAATAAAAAACATATTCCTATTGGTTGTCATATAATAACCTGAGTTTTGGAATATATTATTAAAATGATAAACACATTATAATTTTAGAAAATCTTGTAAATAGAAGAGTTCAGCATTGTACTCCGTCTGAACCATTGGCCAAAATAGTCGACTATCCCTCTTCAGATCATATCAAAAATTAGAAATAATACGCCTTACAAGGGTTGAAACTTAGGGTTGTGTCAAACTTTTAAATGCCTGATAAAACAAAAGTAGGTCTGACTGGTTTTCCGATCTCTTGCAGGGAACTATCTTATGTAACAGTTATCCATAATATTATTTTATATTGCTTTCGTTTTTTGCTTAAACATAATTGATTATCTTACACCAAATATCATCTTAACTTTGGCTTCCTATGAGCAGACGATGGACGAAAAAAGGTATTTTTTTTGTTAGTACCCAGCACCGTATACAGCATCCAAATCTTTAAACTTTACGTTTTCATCACGAAATTACTATCTTTTTATTGCACTTCGTAACTTTTAGTATCTTTTGACAGGTTTTAGGATGTCACTTTAATTTTTAAGGTTTCATACCATCCAAAGTTATAGATGCAATATAGAATTAGTTGCTAACTTATGCAAGTTAATCTGTCCTAATTACGGTTATTCTCTAGATTGTATTGATT
>JBAWET010000010.1:0-12519 GCA_049591355.1 Nitrososphaeraceae archaeon | reverse complement strand
ACTCTGCATAATAATATAGGCTCTTCTGTATTTCAAGACATACTTTCGAAAAGAGAAGAAATAAATCAACATGTAAAGTCAATAATTTCACAGGAAGCTGGCAGCTGGGGTATTGAGGTAACAGGAGTTGAAATTCGTCAAGTTATCATTCCCCAGGAGTTGGAGGCAGCAATGTCGATGCAGGCCCAAGCAGGGCGTGAAAAGAATGCAAGAATAACTTATGGTGAATCTGAAGTCGTTGTTGCAGAAAAATTCCAAGAGGCATCAAAAGTATATGCTGATAATCTAGTGGCATCTGCGTTAAGACAATCCAATATGCTTTACGAATCAATTAAGGTTCAAGGAAATACTATAGTTATGATTCCCTTTGAAAGTCTAAATTCAATGGGTTTTGGAAACCTTGCAATGACTGTTGCCTATCTGGAGAATACAAAGAAGGCCGCAAGAGGAAAAACACAAGAAAGCGGCTCTTCCTCATCGGAAACGGTACAATGAATTTCTGCCAAGCCGCGAATGGGTTTGGCATGGGAAGAATACAGCAGTCAGATTCTAGGCATAATGCCAATGTCTCTCATAAGATGATAGTCCTGACTTTTTGCAGCGCCCTTTAGAGGAACTCATTTTCCACGATTCTGCCATAGGTGAATTTAGTCCAAGTTCTAGGCCTAAATACCTGCTATGTTGTTCTCTTAATAATCATCGGAAATTATGGTTGGCAATAATGAACAGATCATGGATTTTACTTGCAATTTATTTTTCTGTATTATTTTCCAAGGCTTCCCATTCAACTCTAATTCCCCCGCCCATTGTATGCTATGCTTAAATATTTGGTAGCAAACTTGTCATACAATGTTTATTTAAGGCGAAGAATATTCTATTGTACTGATGAAACTGATATCTCTCAATGTGGGATTTCCACGTCAGGTCACCTTCAGAGGTGAATTGGTTACCACAGGAATATTCAAGGAACCAATACATCATCGGACAAAACTAAGGAAATTGAATCTTGATGGAGATAAGCAGGCTGACCTAACAGTACATGGCGGCGTGGACAAAGCCGTATATTCCTATCCAGAAGAACATTATAGATTCTGGCAAAAGGAACTGCCTGATATATATTTGTCTTGGGGTATGTTTGGTGAAAATTTTACCACTGAAGGACTGTTTGAAGATAATGTTAACATCGGTGATCAGTTCCAGATTGGAACAGCAATAGTTATAGCAACTCAACCGAGGATGCCGTGCTACAAACTTGGAGTAAAATTTGGCAGAATGGACATAATTAAAAGGTTTTTGAGCAGCGGTCTTACAGGGATTTATTTCAAGGTATTACAAGAAGGTGAAGTAGGTGCAGGCGATCTGATCGAACTTATTAGAAGAGATGACAACAATGTGACTGTAAAGGATGTTGTACGCATATATACGGTCGATAAAGATGACGTGCCGACCATGGAGCGCGCAATAATGATTAAGGATTTACCAGATGGTTGGAGATCTCATTTCATCGAGCAATTGGATCAATGTAAAAAGTGATAGTGTCAGTGGCGAAGTTGACCTGTTAATAGGAGACAAGTTACGTGGCTAGCAAGCTCGTAGATAAATATGGTAGAATTGCCAAAAAGTTAAGGATCTCGGTGACAGATAGATGTAATATGAGATGTATCTATTGCATGCCAACGAACAATGTGGAATGGCTAGACGATACTGAAGTTCTCTCTTTTAATGAAATAGTTAGGCTCGCGACAATTTTTGCCGATTTAGGAATTGAAAAAATACGAATAACTGGAGGTGAGCCTCTAGTAAGACCATCATTAGAAAATTTGATTAATTCTATTTCAATGATCCCCGGAATCAAAGGTATAGGCCTTACCACCAATGGGCTACTACTTGCCGACCAAGTAAAGCAGTTGTCATCTGCGGGACTTTCAAGCGTGAATGTCAGTCTAGATTCATTCAAGGAAGATAGATTCAAAATGATGACCGGAGTGAAAGGAGTAAATAAAGTCATTAGTTCTATACATAATGCTAATGATGCAGGACTGGACGTAAAGCTAAACACCGTCGTCATTAGGGGATGGAATGATGATGAAATCGTTGATTTTGCCTTGTTCGCAAGAGATAATGGCTTTACAGTACGGTTTATAGAATTTATGCCTCTTGATGGTACTGGGATTTGGAAACACGATCTCGTTTTTAGTAAGAAAGAGATGATCGAAAGAATTAACTTGAATTTGGGAGAAATTGTCAAGCATCATAATAGCGATAATCAACCAGAGCCAGCGATGCTTTATTCCTTTGTAGACGGCAAAGGTATCATGGGGTTTATCCCTTCAATTACAGAACCATTTTGCAGTAATTGTGATCGAGCAAGAATAACCTCAGATGGTAGATTTCTCACTTGTCTTTTTGAAAATCCAGGCCACGATTTGAAAGGGTTTTTGCGAAGTGGAGCAACAGATGAAGTTATTGAACGCTACATTATAGATAGTATGAGTAACAAACCTGAAGGTATAATTAAGATGATAAAAACTAATAGTCTAAAACCTACACTAAATTTGATGCACACAATAGGGGGATAGCATAAACATGACAACTACTACTGATGATAGAGAAACTGATTTGATAAAAGTAAAATTATTTGGCATCTCAACAGAAATTGTTGGCAAGAGCGAGATGACTTTACTGGTGCCTGTTGGAACCACGGTAGGAAATTTAAAGAAGAAAATAACTAAAATGTATCCTTCACTTGATGTGGCTAATGTCCCATATGTATTTGCTGTCAATCATAGGGTTGCAAGTGAAGATGTTCCAGTAACACATCTTGATGAAATTGCGATATTACCTCCTGTCAGTGGTGGCTAAATATTGATTCTAATAACAGATAACGCTATTGACCTGAGCAAAATTTTGATTGATGTCAGCGATAATTCTGCTGGAGCAATTACACTATTTGTGGGAACTGTAAGGGACCGTGATTCAGACGGTCATATTTCAGCACTATACTATGAAGCTTACAAAAAAATGGCTGAAGATATGATGACAGAAATCGAAAAAGAAGTCTTACGTAAATGGAATATAATAAAATTTTCTGCGACACATCGGATTGGAACCTTGAAAGTAAGCGAAATAAGTGTTGCAGTTGCTGTCTCCTCAGAACATCGGAATGAGGCATTTGAGGCATGCAAATATGGAATTGATAATATTAAAACTCGTGTACCTATCTGGAAGAAAGAGTACTCAGAGGCAGGTGATAAATGGGTAACTGGAGTGTCTCTCCATGAGTGAAAATAAGGTTAACAAGGGTATGTTCAATGTTAGCAATAAGCCCGATACTTACAGGGAAGCAGTAGCACTGGCGGTCTTGAAAGTCAACCCCTCAACCATATCACTAATTAAGAAAGGAAAATCGCCTAAAGGCGATATTATAGAAGCTGCAAAAATTTCAGCTACGATGGCGGCTAAGAGAACATGGGACTTGATTCCATATTGTCATCCTATACCAATAGACCAAGTCTTAGTGGAAGTTTTACTAAGACAAGATTCTATAGAAATTGCTGTTGAAGTAAAAAGCGTATGGAAGACAGGAGTTGAGATGGAATCGCTAACTGGGGCTTGCATAGGAGCATTGACTGTTTATGATATGCTAAAACCAGTTGACGACACTCTTTCATTAGGATCCGTAAGGCTTTTGAGCAAGAGCGGCGGCATCAAGGACTTTCACGAACATGGCAATAAAGAGATAAAGGCTGCAGTACTTATTATTAGCGACTCCGTTGCAAGTGGAAAAAGAATCGACAAATCGGGAAAAACTATTGTAGATAAATTACTAAAGGATGGTGTTGAAGTCATTGAATATAAAATATTGCCTGATGATGTCCATCTTATCGAACACAATCTAAAGGAATTTTGTGATGATTCAAGAGTTGATCTCATACTAACCAGCGGCGGTACTGGTCTTGGCCCTCGTGATGTTACTCCAGAAGCGACCCATAATGTTCTAGAAAAAGAAGTTGTTGGAATTTCTGAAACTACTAGAGCTTATGGTCAAAGAAGGTTACCACTGTCCATGCTTTCGAGAGGATTATCGGGAGTGAGGGGGAAAACGCTAATCATTAATCTTCCAGGGAGTGTAAGGGCTGTTTCCGAGTCTATGGATTCGCTGTTTCCAGGCGTATTACATGCATTTAGAATGTTGGAGGGACATGGACACTAGTGACTTTCAGTAACATTGGTTATCAGCTCGATCAGTGCTGCTTAAAATAGGTTATGGATGTTTTAGTGTCGATTTGCCATGAACCACAATGCCTATCATTCCCATTAGTTTATTTTATGTTAATCGTCTAAGTAGATCTATTCTTAAGGGGCTTACTAGTTGAGGTAGCCTGGATTAATTTTGTGATGAATATGTTTATTTGAATACCAATCATTCATTATAGAAAGTCTACAGGATAACCGGCAGTGTATGACAGACCAGGAAGAAGATTAACGTGTATTTGTTCTCCTGCCTCTATTGCGGCAGTCTTCTCAGGTACCAGAATGTATCCGTTTGCTTTAGTCAATACAGTCATGGCAGCAGTTTCACCAATTACGGGAATGGCCTTAAATTTACCATATTTAGTTAACTTTATTTGAACAAACACCACTTTGACAAAGTCGTGGAATTTCTTGCGTGCTTCCCAACGTTTTGCCAAGGTGCAGTTTTTTCCCATGCGACTAAATTCTGGCAGACCCGAAAGAAATCTAAGTAATGGTTGAACAAACACAACAAAAGCACCAACTGATCCCTGTATAGGACCAGGTAAAATTATTATTGCTTTACCTTTTATCACTCCCACACCAGCAACTCGTCCACGATCCAGCTTTACCCCGTGGACCAAGATTCCAGGGCTACCCATCGAATTTATCGATTCTTCTACAACATCATGTTCTCCCATTGAAGAACCACCTATTGTGAGGATAATATCTGTTTTTGTCAATGCTAACTTCATCTTCTTTTGGATCTCTTCAGCTTTATCTGCCGTCGTACCCAAATCCAAAGGTATTCCACCGCCTTCCTGAATCAATCTAGAAATGATGTGACTATTGGTGTTGAAAATCTTTCCTTGATTTATTTCACGAGGATTATCGGTTAGCTCGTCCCCTGTTGGAATTATTGCAACTCTAGGCCTTTTGAATACTAACACTCTCGTGATGCCAACCATAGATAACAGTGCTACATCTTGTGCTCTTAGTATGGCTCCCCTGTGAAATAGTTTTGTTCCCTTCTTGACATCCATACCGGAAGCAGAGATAAAAGATCCCTTCGAAAGTGAGGAAAAAATTACCACTTTATTTTTAGATAAAATTTGAGTTTGTTCGACAGGTACAACAGTGTCGGCTCTAGGAGGCAGATACCCTCCTGTGGGTATTCTAGATGCTTGTCCTGAATGCAAGGGATGATTGGTAACATTTCCCAATCCAACGTTTCTGACGATGTTGAGAGTTATTGGGGTAGAAGGGGAGGCATATTTAATATCAGCAGCGATGACCGCCATTCCATCCATGTGAGAGGAGGTCCTTGTAGGAATATCAACAGAAGATATGACATCTTTATACAAAACCCTCCCGTAAGATTCCAGAGTATCAACGTACTCGATTTGTGGTTGAATTTTTATATTTTCTCTTAGCTTATTGTATCCACTTCTAATAGAAACATAGGATTTGGTTCTCCATTTCATTAAGAACTACAAAATTTGAGTACATCACACTCATAAAAATTCTTTAGTATTCACACAATTAATTGTGCTACTCTGTATACAGTATTTCTCCTCTTCATCATAGTCTTATTTATTTCACGATGAAGAGAACTAATTTATTGAAGGTGGCAACCTACTCAGTCTCAAGACCCTCACACCATGACAACTCACACATAAGTCATCAAATTTAGTTAATCTTGAGATAGCAAAATGAAATCCTATCAGAGGGGAAAAAACTGCAATTGTAATTATGGCTATGGAGAATTGTGATAAATAGAGTAAATAGAGGGTTACACCCACACATGTCATTATTTCAATCCAAGTGCATGTACATAATTCAAGTCCAATTCGCTTTAGATTCATAGAACGAGTATCTATCTCCATATAGCTATTTTTGGCTTTTTCCAAGTTTCTTCCAGATCTAGACCAAATCGACTATAGATATAACTCAATCCTAGATTCAAAGTAGCAAACCCATGGGGATTTATTGTACGTGATACATCTACTGTAAGACGGTAAAAAGCTCAACAAGTGTGCTGGGATCAATACAAATGATACGAACTGAATATTGTAAAGCCATTTGTGAATATAACGGAGATTAGCTCAGGTTTGACAGTCAAAATTATTCAATGCCAATAAATTTTAATCATAAAAGTTATTTAAGTCTAAATCCCTTCTTTTATAATGTTTCAAAAGGCCAATTCGGAAATTGTTCTAATCATTTCTATGTTAGCAATTCTTTCTTGCTTGTTTGCTGTACCAACTTCCTCGGCCCAATCTGAGTTACACCAAAAAGCATTGCAGTCCTTTCAGAATTTCACCTCATTGAGTGATCAGGAACGAATGAATGCTGCCGCACGAATGAGTGCGGATGAAAAAGCGATGATAATGATGGGAGCTACCCAAATGACACAAGAAGTGAATGAAACAATAGCGGGAATGAGTCCCGCAGAATTGCAAAAGGCTACGATTTATCTATTAAGATTTGGGAACTTTACAAGTCAGCAAAATGGGACGCAGGCAGAGGGACTTGCAAAGATATTATCAGTTAACGACAATGAATTCCTACGATTTGAACACTTTATGATTACTAATGGACCTGATCTTCATGTATATTTTGCTACCGGTGAAGATATAAAATCGGGGATGGATCTAGGTACGCTTAAGGGGAATGTGGGAGCCCAAAATTATTTCCTAGGAAATATTGCAAATAACTATGATACCGTAGTAATCGCTTCAAAACCGTTTGGTACTATTTTTGCAACCTCAAACCTAAAATCTTAAGTATTAACCTTCACAAATTAGGTTTTCAATTTTTTGAATCCATAAAAATGCACCAATTCAGCTTCATACCACCACCATTCCCTCTAAGCTGGAAGTATTCTAAAGATCTTTCCCAGCCCAACAGAAACAACATATAGGTAGCCATCTGGTCCTATCTTTAGGTCGGTTATTCCACCAAATTCCTCTCCAAACATTATTTGATCAAGTCCGGTTGCTCTAGGATTCTTAATTACTTTACCGGCAAGTGGGGGTGGTAGAACGAGATGCGTTCTATCACTAGTCAAATCAAAATGATATATTCTACCATTATGAACATCTGCAACAAACATGTCGTTCACATATTGAGGGCCCAATTTGTCGGAAGTCAGAAACAACACAGCGGTAGGACCGGCGGTATTTAGCCAGACTAATTCTGGGTCTCTATAGATCCCTTTACCATCAAAGTTAACCAGATCGGATTGATCAAATCCATTTTCATCATTTGCCAGACCCATTACTTCCTGCCATCCGCTGTTAAATCCAGGTAGAACGAGATTTATTTCGTCACTGTTACCAGGTCCATTCTCTGTGTCCCATAAATTACCTGTCATAGGATCGAATCCAAGACCAAAGCTGTTTCTTATTCCGTACGCATAGTATAAGCTCAATGGAATGGAATCTCCAAGAATTCCTGTTCCAGCTGGTTGGCCGTCCTGTGTTATTCTAAGTATACCACTTCTACCATCAGGATCCTTTCCATTCTGATAGTTTTGAGTAACTTTTTGGGAGTCTGGACCTCTGAACGAGCCATCTATATCTCCTATTGAAACGTATAGATTGTTGTCAGCCCCAATAATAATAAAACCCCCGTTGTGTCGAGGACCTGGTGTGGCTGGTAGATCTAACAAGATCGTAGGATTTACCAATTTATTATCTACAAGTTCATATCTGTATAAGCGATTTGCTATAGGTTCTTTACCCTGTCTATCTTCACCATCTTTCCCATTTATTTCGGTATAATAAAGAAAAACAAAAGTCGTAGAATTATGTTTTGATATAGCAATCCCACACATACATCTTTCCACCGAATTTGCTACATTAACATCTAATAGCGGCTGGCCTGATATTTTGCCGTTCACTATTCTCTGTACGGTTCCTTTATCTTTCTCCAGGACCAAGATATCATTTGGTCCCAAAAACGCCATAGTAGTAGGTGTATCCAGTCCTTCTGTCACCTGTTCTACTTTTAAATGAGGATCAACAAGCCTAGGTTTACCTTCTTCTACAAATTCACGTTGTCTGAACTCTTCTTGAGCGTATACTGGCAACAACGCCGATAGGGTCATGCTCAAAACTAGAATTGACAAGAGAAAAATGACAAATGTTAAAGTAGAAAGAGATCGCATTGCTAATTTTGCTCATAGACTCCCTAATTTAGACTGTGAGGCGAATTCTGACAGATTTATTCCATAATTCTATCATTTGTTCGCTATTTTCCAAATTAGGCTTTAATGGCACGTTCCATGATTAGAAAAACTATTTCTAAACATTGACCATATGGTATCCAGTTGCTCCATCTGGAAATGGTTTATTCAGGTCGGAAGTTTGGACTTGTCCAGTCTTGTCAGTTGCCCTGACGACTATATTGTAATTTTCTTTACCTGTCGGAGTAAATCCAGCAGTCCATAAAACCCATGTAAATCTTGAAAGTGGTTCTTTGATAACAGCAGATTTCCAAGTGGTACCTCCGTCTGTGCTTACCTCTACCTTTGAAATTCCACGATCTCCTCCAAATGCTATTCCTGCAATTGGGGCCTTTTCACCAGGTACTATATTTGGTGTCTCATCTAACTTCCTGAATCTGTGCCTTATGGGTGCTTGTCCTGGAACAACAATAGAGGAATTTGTATGTACATCTGGAGTGTTAGTCCAACCGTTCCTCTGCCAGTAGCCCTCATAAACATTGTCTACAATCTCTATTTCTGTTATCCATTTTGGATTCATCATTCCATACAATCCCGGTACGATAGCTCTTACAGGAAAACCGTGAGCAGTGGTTAAAGGAGCTAAATTCATATCATAAGCCAATAAGGTCCCATCCATCATACCGTTTTCCAAGGGTATTCCTACATCATAACCATCAGAACATCTGAATACTATATATTTTGCTCCTGGCATGACTTTAGCCCTATCAAGCAGATCCTTGAGCCGTATGCCTCTCCATAGTGCCGTACCAATTAGATCACCTCCTATTTTGTTGCTTACGCACTCTAGTGTAGCATATTGCTCTACGAAAGGCATCGACTTTATTTCTCCATAAGTGACCGTTACTGGATTGCCGACTAGGCCTTTTACCGTTAGATTCCAATTTTTTTCATCAACCACGGGTACAATAGGATTGATATCAATTCTATAGAAAAGATAAGTTGGAGTTAGTTCAGAAGCAAGGAGTGTTGCTAGCATGGGATCTTCGAAACCAATCGGTTTTGATAGTGATTGTGGGATTAGCTGTGATGACGAAATAGAAGTTTCTTGTTGTTCTTGTCCTTGTCCAGAAAACAAACGATTTAATCCAAAAAACAAAATTGGAAACGCGATTGCCGAAACAACAACCAAGCGAAGGAACTCCCTTCTGCCTGAGTTCATCCCAGATGTTTCGGATGTTGTCTCTGGACGTTTTTTCAAAATTCGTCCGGTACCTCTAAAGAACGATGAAAAAATAAATCCGAAGATTATTTGAGGCAAAACAAGGGAAATTGCCAGAAGAGAAATGGAAATTGATCCACCACCACCACTTCGAAGCTGGATTGTAGCTAGTAGCGAAATAGCAATGATGAGTAAGATAACATATACTATTAAGGCGGACTGAAGTGATTTTCCGATATAGCCTTTCCATGGAAATTTGCTGTGAAGCTTGTCAACAAGGATTCCAAAGAGACCGTATAATACAAAATTAATTACGAGAGCGGCTATAAAAGCAGAATATTTAGCAAGGGGCCCAAAATTCTCTACTGCTTGTGATTCAAATTCTCCGGGCGTAAGTGAGAATAATGTTTGGGATGCAAGTTCGGGAAGAAATGGTCCTCCAACGAGTGATCTTATGAGGAGTGAAATTCCAATGGCTAGAGCCCCAGCGACTATTCCAGCTACAAAGGATTTGACATATCCATGACCTGCTCTCACTGTCACACCTGTACCTTTTTGGTAAATGATTTAAGTCTTTTTTCAGCTGTGATCTAATATAGTGCTTGCGAAAATCGTACTTTTTGACTTCCTTTGACTCAACTCATGATTGTGGATTCATCACGGGACTTTAGCATCTCTGAAGATGAGGTCATATTGTTCCCTTTCATAGTCAGCATCAAGCTCTCCAATTCTCGTTCATGTAATTTTATTGCTTGATCAGTCATGTTGAGTTGCATGGTGGCCCCTTTAGTATCCCCATTCTTCAGATCCATTAAAGCTTCCATCAAATGCATTTTTGCGTTCTCAAGGGATGATCCGAAGGTCATATTCCCTCCTGGCATCATCATGCTTTTTACCTCGACTACGTTGTCATCCCTGTCAATCATCTGATTACTTGCTGTTACGGGCACAGCAAATTCGATCTGAGGAACAATGAGCAATAACGAGGCCATCATAAATGCAGCAGCAAATAATTTAAGATTCATCGTTTTTGTCCAGTAACAGTTGGGAATTACCTTATATAAAGGCTATAACTTTTACAATGTTTGATATTTCTAAAACTAAGTAAACATTGCTCTCCGTTCACACAGGAACAATGTGGGTGTGAGAATAAAATAAGGCATGTTGTATCCTAAATTGATAACCTGACGTTTTATATCTTCCCTTACGAATACGGCGAGGTATGTCGTACTTTTAGAATGGTAATACTAAATGTGGTTTTAATTAGCTTGGCAGTGCAATATTTTTCTAAATGATAGTAACTGATGACATCAATTACCCTCTAAAAGATATACAGTTGGTAACCAATAAAAGGTATGGATAGTAGGATTATGCTAATCCAACTATTTGGCTCCTACTCCCTGCTTGATTTCTCCACTTATATTACTAAGTACGTTCGCTGCCCCACCGACTATCTTTTTGGCAACTTCACCTGTTTGATTCAAGAGTGTTTCACCAGTATCTGACGCATTCTTTCCTAGTTCAGAGGCCGTCTGGTTTACCGATGCGCTGGCATTTCCAACAGCATTTGATGCATTTGTAGTCACATTTTGTGCATTAGCGGATGTTGTGTAGGTTACGAGAAACAGAAACATGAAAGCTACTGTTCCAGCATAGAGTTCCTTTTTCATCGTACTCTACATACATACAATTGCTTTAAAGTGTTTGTATCAGGTATAGGCAGACAATCGTACCTCGAATGTCTAATATCCTCAGAAGGATCATTACAAATCTTATATATTCCTCTAGGTAGTATATATTATGCAACAAGCGCTAAACGAACAGGCAAGAATCGATCAAAAACTTGTATTTGATTACGGACTTAACTCACGACTAAATGTTAAGGTTGTACAGGTATTGGAAAAAAACGAATGCGGATTTTACAACATAAGAGTGAAATTAACTGAGGATAACAAACTTGAGCATCAGGATGACGAATTAGTACAAGATAAGATGACAAAGATAAGAGAAGTTACAGATTTCATGGTAATCTGACGGACGAGAAATCGCCTTTTAGATAATAATTTGTAGCGCCTACTACCATTTCAATTGACTTGATAAACCATACTTTGCAGAAAATACAGTTGTCGGGTAAATTTTACGTACTTAGTTTATATTAAGTAGTTAAATTATTTTCTTAATGGCACGATTAGTTAGAAAAGAAGATAGAGGCCCAATGGAAATTAAAGTAGGTAATGAAAGTAAATGGGTTTGTATGTGCGGACTAAGCAATAATCAACCCTTCTGTGATGGTTCGCACAAAAAGACGGCCGATGAAGAAGCCGGTAAAGTTTATAGATATAATCCTGACGGAACAAGAACTGAAATTTAATAAAGCGTTCAAAAAACGACACAACTTGGGACTGAAGGGTTTACCACTTTATTTTACAGCACATGTTCTCGTTAATGCTAAGTAAAGAAGAGTAAATATTGCAACTTTGTCTGCCTTAAATGAACCGGTATGTCACTTCCTGTCTAAAGAGATACGCTATTTTGTAATATGAGCCTACCATCTTCAAACTATTATTTCTTTATAAAATTAGTCAGTTAACCTAGCATACAATCACAAATTAAAACTATCTTGTCCACATTATGAATTGAAGTCGACTTTAGTTACAACAATCATTTTAATTGATAACTTCACTAAATGGTAAGGAGCAAAGTTGGCTACCAAAAATTCACTCGATTGGAAACTTCAAGGTGATTATTTTGAGGGTTGTAACTGTGACTCGATATGTCCGTGCATTTTTTTGTTAGACCCTGATATGGGCTACTGTAATGCTACGGTCGCATGACATATAGAGAAAGGTCATTATGACCAAACACAACTTGATGG
>JBAWET010000009.1:0-3970 GCA_049591355.1 Nitrososphaeraceae archaeon | reverse complement strand
GTTTTTTGCACGATATTATCCAAAGTGCTTTGGGCTTCAGAGGAGCAGCCCCAGTCACCCGCAGCGGCGATATTGAGCGTACTATCAGAAGGCGGTGGCGTTGGAGGTGGGGTAGGAGTGGGTGTAGGTGTAATATTCGGATCTCCAAATACGCTTATTTCCAAAATACTGGCCCAGTCGTTTATAGTGTTCCCATTTACTGTAATCTTAATATATCGTGCAGTTAGATCTGGAAATTCGTACCTCTCAAACCCGTTAGTAGTACCGCTGCTCGTCCCTGAAAAAACATTGGTAAATGACTTGCCATCGTTTGAAACACCTATTACGAATTTACTAATCCTCTCTGTCCCCCTGTACCATGAAACCTCTAAATTACATACTGTCTTCTTTTTCCCAATATCTAACGTAAGAGATGATCCGAGACCCTGTTCGGACCATCGCGTAGCGGGGTCGTCATCTATCGCGTACTTTGGTCCTAGACTAGGCGTGCCTCCAGCCTCGGTAATCTTTGAAACTGATAGTTTATTGCAAGGATTGGAAGTAGGTGGTGATGGTGGCGGTGGAGTGTTACCTACGGAGGTGACAAATGACCATGTCTTGCCTGCAGTCATAGCATTACCTGCTTTGTCCCTTACTCCCGTGGTTATGGTTACTGTGTAAGAGGTAGAAAATCCCAGTGACGAAGAAGGCTTAAAGGTAACAGTCTTTGCATCAGTACTCAATGCTAATGTTCCGACGATACTGGTACCAGAGCCACTTTTCACGGTAAATATTGTGGGGCTAGACCAGCTCTGTACTGGCTCGCTAAATGTAGCTGTAATTGAAGAAGTAATTGCCACACCTGTAGCTCCACTACCTGGACTGGTATTTATGACGGATGGCGGGGTTGTATCTGAGTTTGGTGGTTGCGTAATTAGATTGCCGAGTACTTTTATCTCGGAAATGCTTGCCCAATCGTTAATAGAATTTCCATTTACTGTAATCTTCACATATCGTCCAGTTGTGTCTGGAAAATCATAGCTCTCAAAGCCAGTAGTCGTACCGCTGCTCTTGCCTGAAAAAACAGTGGTAAATGATTTGCCGTCTATTGAAACCGAGATTACAAAATTACTGGTCCTCTGATTCCCGTTATACCACGAAATATTAACACCACATATGGATCTTTCTTTACTGAAATCCACAGTAATTGACGACCCTATACCTAAATTCGACCAACGAGTACTGAGGTTCACATCTATTGCATTAGTTGCAGGATTACCAATCTGACTTCCACTTGCGGTGACGCCAGAGATTGCTAGAATATTACAGGAACTGGCGGCAGCAAACGTAGGATTGGCTACTACCGGAGGTAAGGGCAAGAACTGCTGGGCAATAGCTGGTTTATTGACAAATAATTCCAAGGATATGAGAGAAAAAGAGATCAAAAAAGTAAAGATGACTATAGTCTTCTCATTAAAGTTCAACGTAATTTTTTTTTATGTTTTAGTTTATTTCGCCATTTGTAAAATCTTCTAGCCCTATTAGTCATTTGAATTTACAAACTCTCACGATTCCACTGACTAGTATTGGTTTTTAATTGCCGTATGGTATGGTGTATCAATTCTAATTTTCAGGTAATAAATTCTCAAACACAACGACTGTAATGGAGAATGATCAACTTGCACAAGCAATAGGTCTAAAGTCAGCACCCACATTCATTCTTGTCAGGTAGAGGAAAGAACCTTTGGGTGGATTGGAGCGCAATCATACAGCACATTTCAGGAATCTATATCGCAGTTGAAAAAACTAAGGATTCCCAAATGACAAAGAAGATGTCTATAACATATAACTAAACCCAGATAAAATATTGGGTTCGCGTAATACATGAGATTGGAATATGTACAGTGTTCTATTTGAAATAGGATGTACTTGTAAAGTTATTAATCAATACTTTATACACTCTTGTCTTATAAATTATTGATTCATATACTATAAGATTTGAAACTTCGCAATCGGATGGATATAATCGCTAATATCCTGAATTCCATCGGATCAAAAGGAGATATTGGTGCGTCCAAATCACACATTGTCGAAATTGCTGATGTTTCATACATGAAACTGAGAGAATACGCTCCATTGTTAGACGAATACCAGCTTTGGAAATTGGATGATGAAACGAAATTATACTCTATTACTGCTAGAGGACTGGAATATTTAGAACTTTATCAATTAATATCTGAGCTAAATGAAGTCATACCTCGCAAAGCTGAAGTAGCCATGCACTATTTGACAGTCGATTAATATCTCATTTCCAACAATTTAATCGATAATCAGGCTGCAGCAAACTTATCCAATAATACCGAATGTCCAGTGATTATGAGCAAGTCTTCAGCGTTATCAATAAATAATTGGTTAATTTGAGTATTAAATAATCCGACCTTATTGTAGCACTCGATCGTATTACAATTTGCCAACATAACATCAAACTTTTTTCCGAGTTCAGTTAGCGTTAATGTTGATAGTGTTACCAATGGTGTATTAGTACGAAAGAACTTATCGAGAACTGATTGATACGATACTAAAAAGGTGTTACAAGAGTAAGTCAAGTTAACTGTAGCTCGTGTAGCACAAGTAATTGTTATCTGTGCAAGTTCCATCTGAAGGCTATGAGCTGTCTTAACATTTCGATCTGGATGCTGAGATGGATAATAAGTCAATGTGTTAGTAAACTGTGCATCCTCATTTTTAGTAGCACTTTTCTGACCATTAGCTGTTTTAAGATCCATATTCGAAACGAAGGTAATATTGAATATAAGTAGTGTGATAACTAAAAATATGAATTTAGTATTACTATATAACATTGTTACATTCTAGTCTTTATAAGAATTAGACTGATATTTACGCTAATCGGAAAAATCTTATATAATTACACAAACAAACTAAAATATAATAATATATTTCTATAAAATTTATCCAAATTAGGTCATTACTACATTGATTTACTAAATATAATTGATCTATTGTTAAGCTATTGTATCGTAATCTTACTTTAGCTTGTGAACTTACTGGTAACGTAGAAGCAATCAAGAAAGCAAAGGTTGAACTCAAGATCTTCTAAAATACCTTTTGCTAAGGGTCACTTACAATATTCTGATTTCTCTACACAAATGAGATGCTAGTTTGATCACAAATTATCATTGTCAATATTGTCAAAAAAAAGAAAATGGAGAATGGAATCAGTAATTTTACTTCTTCTTTTCCATTCGCATAACGTCAACTTGGCCGCTGTGAAGCCAGTCTTTCAGCTCTTCATGTGTAGGTTTTAAGTCGTGTTTCCCTGACAAATGAAGGTGAAGTAAGACATAGTTAATCTGATTCAGCAGCGGCTTATTCCCTTCGTCCCCTTTGCGAGCTTTTTGCTTTAGTTCAAGTGGAGCCGTACTCCACCATTCCTCAAATGAGCGTCCCATGTGCAAAGACAACCATTCGAACCTTAAAAGTTTTTCAGAACTTTTGCCGTCGCATATTTTAATCTCTTCAAGTTCCATTGCATGGTCCAGGAAAATATACTCTGCCAAATCGATGTTTAAATACACAAGGCCTGTTCCAACACCCTTTAAAATCAACTATAATTGTAATGTGAATCATACTTAGTCTAGGCCAAAATAATGAGTAAACGAGAGAAAAAAGATCCTAATTATTGGATTAATATGGCCTATTCATTAGACAGGCAAGGTAAATATGACAAGGCCAAAAGGTATTACGAAAAAACCTTGGAGGTCGATCCAGAAAACCTGGAGGCGCTTATTAACTTAGGCAAGGTCTTAGGTCAATTGGAAAACTTTGATGACGCTCTGAAGTATCTTCTATACGCGACTAAAGTTTATCCTGATGTGGTAGAGGCCTGGATTAATCTTGGCGCAGTTTACAATAGTCTGGACAATACGAGTGAAGCAAAAAGATGTTACGATAAAGCAACTGAGCTGGATCC
>JBAWET010000008.1:0-3587 GCA_049591355.1 Nitrososphaeraceae archaeon | reverse complement strand
GACTTTGGCAGTACAGCAAATAGTGATAACGAAATATTACTTATGCCGGAGATCGACTCAATATCGGTGTCAGGCAGTGCTTATGTTTTCATTGTACCTTGTTCTTCATTTGCGAACAATGGCAAGTTCTGTGTTCCGAACCTTCTCAATATTTCCACGGGAACAACTGTTACTTGGACTAACGGAGAATTGACATCGTACAAATCGTTTGAAGTGGAGCAACTGCACACAGTAGCTTCTGGAAGTCTTGAAAGTAGAAATATTGGGATAGATTTCGATTTTGATTTTCTTGCAGCATGAAAGACATTCCAGGATACTTTTGTTTCCACAGGATCATTTGATTATTTCTGTATTATCAATTTCTTAAGCCCTTGTTGTCCGTTTCTTTGATGGCTCTGCAAATGATAGCTGATATCCATCAGGTTCGCGTATATGAAAATATCTCTCCCCCCATGGAGCATCTCTAGGCTCATCTTCAATCAATATAGCAGTTGATAAATCTTGATTTTTCTTCAGATAGAAATATAATTTATCCACATTGTCCGTACGAAATATTATTCTTCCAAAGTGCTTTCTTCTGTCATCGATTTTGGAATCAGTACCAATTGGACTAGATAATTCCAAATTCAGAAATGTCTTGGGATAATTTTGTGATTGACCAATACCAATTTCGTATGTTGTAAAAGAACCGGTTGCGGAACCTCCATACACTAGCTTGAATCCCGGGATGCGGGAATAGAAACTACATGACCTCTCCATATTTTCTATAAATAAAGTTACCGCAGAAATTGCACAAACTCTCATCATTGTTTCGTATGTACAGAAGAGTAAGTTATTATTACTATAGGAAGGGCGACTAAGAAAAAATATTTGGTCCCAATAATCGGGACTAAAACACCAGATATAACAATCTAGATTCCATGGTATTTGGTCGACCAATATTGATATAGCACCTTGGTGATCTTACAAAGTCACTACATTCACAATTTTGTTACAAAAGAACGGTCGGCTATATCTTCTATAAATATGACAGTTTTTGAAGCAGTGACATTACTACTGTCTTGAGGTATCAATTTTGCAGTTGTTACTATCATGAAATTGATTTTTAGTTTGACTTTCTAGTAGCAGGTTTGTTATTTACCCTAAGTAAATTGTATTAGCACATAGGCATTATTCGGTTAATTTGAATCGGAAACGAGGAGGTGAATTAACTTCACAGAGAAGAATTGGCAGTTTGCGAATCAAATTCGAGAGGATTAGTCCCGCAGAAAGGACACTAAATACAACTCTTATTGTATCGCCAGTATCAATTACAACCCTTTCCATCTAAATAAATAGTTGAAATGAAAATAATTAGGTATGATATTGTTGTATGAATTTGCAAACTTTTTTCTTACTTTACTATCATTACTGGACAATGTGCATAATTAACTATACCGGACGCCACACTACCGAGTAATAATTTCTTCAACCCTGACCGTCCTCTTGTTCCTACTACTATCAAATCGATATTTTCTTTTTCGGCAAAATCTATAATCCCGCCTACTATGGAAGAAGATGCAATCAATTCTGTTCTTAATGGAATATCCCAGTTTGCATCACCTTTGCGCCGTATCTTATCAAAAAATTCTTGAGCGTTTTTTTTAATTTCCTCCATCTGAGGTGAAAATGTAGACGCAATCGTACTAACATCGGATGTAATAACATGCAAAGCAATCAGCTGAGAACCATACTCTTTGGTTATCAAAATGGCATACTCTGCTGCATTCATTGAATATTCAGAGCCATCAACTGCGACAAGAACTTTCGAGAATTTTCTTAACTGAGCCATTGTACTCTAGTTTGAGACACAGATGTTTAAAAACGTGGATGTTCATTCAGCTGCATGCCTTGAGACTATTTTCAAACATCAGGAGAGGGATTCGAACCCTTCTTGCATGGTCGTGGGGTTAGACAATAATCTAATATGCTTTGAAGATACTAATCATTGAACAATTTGCTATTACAGTGTGTTATTAGGTTCCATATCGTTACCCTTCGGTTTTTATATTTCAACATTATCCCCGCATATAATTTTGTCTTCTGTCCGAATCAAATGTTTCTTCTAATATCGATGAGCTACGGGGCCTAATAAGGGGCAAAATTGATTTGGGCTCAAGGGGATTAGTGACAGATCTATTATAGGCCATAAGAATGAAATACTTGATTGAAAATTTCGATTGCCCATCAGTTTGTAGCACCGCTTGTTGGAACATTAACTTTGTAACCTCCTGAATAGGCTGGATTAAGAACCACAAATGATGGGAAAGCAAAGCCAGTTGTGAACACAAAGATGTGATGACGTAGGTATTTACTCATATCCTTAGCCACTAGTGTCAATTTGAGAAAACCTGTTAATATACTTGGCACGACAAATTACCTTAACTGAAGATGGTGGACGAAAGGCTTTCACAATTCTTAAGCAAGGGAAAGGACTGGGAGAGAAAACCTACAAATATTCCTGGTCTGTTTTTGCTGAAATTACCAGCACTCAGGAATAGACCTGCGTCAATTGTGATCGAAGTTAATCCGGTTGATACGTCAGGTTCACCAACAAAGAAAAGAGGGATAATTATTAAATCTAATTCAGAACTTGTTCAAATTCGTGATATTCTAACAAATATCAAATTAGAACAATTGATGAAAAGTGTAGAGGAAGTAAATCCTGAAGTCAAGACTGTATCAAAGAGTGCATCAGATATTTTTGAAATTTAAGGAATGACCAATAAATTAATCAATTAATCAGTGTCTATATTCGTGTCTTGCGCCTGTAGAAGCAGCGCCACCAGAATAATCCCCAGTAATTTCTAGCACATCTTCATTTTCTGATATAAATTTTAAAAGATCCAATGTGACTTTGTGAGTAGCTACTATGTGGGTTCCTCCATCATGAATGCTGGGTATTGTTCCGGTGCGCTGCAATATTGTGTCTCTCACCTTTTCAATATCTGTTCCTTTCTTCATGAAAACCTCTAATGTGTAGATGGGTGCATTGCTTGGATCCTGTCGTTCATTTAATAGCAGGTCTGTCAGTAGTTGTGGGTCAACTTTTGGAAATACCTTGGAAAATGACTCCTGCGTCCTCTTGAAATTCTCTCTTACCTCTTGGAAATCAGACATATCAAATAAGTGATCACCGAACCATTTGAGTTTTGTTGCTGTCCCCACGGTAATCTACTGCTTTTTATTTCGACTCCTAAAAAGTCTGGCCCGTCTAGTTTCAGCCTTTTCAGAGAAGGAATGGGGAATGACTGAGATCCTCTCCATTGTTGGAATTTCAGAACGAAGAGCAATTTTTATTTCTGCAGACAATAACTCTATGTCTCTTAGGGGTTTGGTCCCGTCAACTTCTATATGAACTTCAGCCTGTGTTATCATCCCAGCAGAACGCAAGAGAACTGACCTGATACCTATCTGTTCATAACCAAATCTCTCTTCAATGATTCTCTTTACAAGCCCAGTCATTTTGGGACTCTGCCAGGCATCAACTAGAATAAGTGAAGATTGTCTCAATGATACATAAGCTACGGAGAATATGTATCCTGCAA
>JBAWET010000007.1:0-3329 GCA_049591355.1 Nitrososphaeraceae archaeon | reverse complement strand
AGCATGTGGTATGCTTGGGTCCTCTAACAGACGTGGGAATAAATTGTACTTTAGGTTTGAATATAATACATTTAGTGAATGAGTTTCCAACTTTTTGTTTCTCATTATGCTTTTCCTGTCTAGCGATGGAAACAAAAAATGGTTCTTACTGTCACCATGTGGGTGTTCAGCTATCCAATCCTTGTAATAGGGGACCGAATTTATTAGCGGTACGGTTCTAGTTGATGTCTTACCCTCTTTGCCTATAGTAATTGTGGCATAGACTCTTCCTTCAGAATTATGGAATAAAACGTCACCGATTTTCAACGATAATAGCTCGTGCGGCCTGCCCGAAGTCTCCCGCGCCATAATGTGGTAACATCTTATCCTCTTATCAGGACAATACTTTAGGAATAATGCATCTTCCTCAGTTGTCCATAAATCTTTGGGCGAATACGTTGTCTTTTCCTTTCGTCTAATGCATCTGAGATTATTTAAAAATTTGGGACCTGTTCTTTCACTTGAGTGAACGTCTGGTTGATAGAGCCATCTGAAAAATGATACTATTTTGATAACAGAAATATTGTAAGTTCCTATCCACTTATGCAATGGGTCATCACTCTCCGTCTTCCTAATCGTATCCAGGTAAGAAAAGATATCTTCTTGAGTAATTTCATTAAATGGTTTATTTCCATGGAAAACAGAAAGCTGACAGAGTCTATCTATAGTACTAGCCCTACTTGCAGGTTTTAGGTTTCCTTCCCTATTCTTTGAATATAGGAATTCTACTACACTGACAGAGTTATGACTCATCTTGTTTAGCTGACTAATTCTATAGGGTTTAAGGTCGGCAGTCACCTGGAATAACTTTCTATCATAGATTTGTTCAGGGTTTGAGCTCAGCGAGTCAACGTTAACGACCGTTTTCACGCTTACTATACTCTCATGAGATGCATATAAGCATCTACATGATGGATGCTTCGGTACTCATAATCGTCATCATTAAATTCAGACGGCTCTTCCTTCACTTCATCAGCATCCACTGATCTTGTATGTGGGACAAAATAAAGTGTTTCACTAAATTCAAATGATTCCTTTTAATTTAGACGCACTTTTCCTAATACTAGGTGGAAGATAACGGAGGGGCGTTCAGACTCGCGAAATCCTGGGTTGCCTCTGTAAAATACTATCATAATAACCTTGGGGGAGAAACGACAGCTTGTTGTGGACCAGATATATCCTGCCTCTACACAATTTATTATCAAAACCGAATATTTAGAAAACATTAGTTTAATATATAAAATTCACACATTATAGTTTAGATGGACGCACGGAATATAGGCTTGAGGAATATTGAAGTTGCGGATACTAGAATTTGTGCAATAGATGGAGAAAATGGCAAGCTCATTTATAGGGGTTATGATATTTTGGATTTAGTTAGTCATTCAACTTTTGAAGAGACTTGTTTCCTCCTGTTGTTCGGTGATTTGCCAACAAAAAGTGAACTGTTGCAATTTACTTCTAAATTGAGGGAAACGCGAACTTTGAATGATGGAATTTATAAGAATTTGAAAAATAGACCCCCAACTGCTAGCCCGATGGACATCTTGCAGTCTTCCGCAGTAGATCTTGCTGATTATGATCCTGACATTCAGGATGATACTAAAGAAACGAACGTTCAACGAGCCATAATGCTAATTTCAACAATCCCCACAATTGTTGCTGCATGGAACAGGATAAGGCAAGGGCTTGAGCCACTGGAGCCCTTAGAGGAGCTTACGCATGCCGAGAATTTCCTATACATGCTATTCGGCGAGAGACCTACTCATGAGGTCGCTAAGATCTTCGATATTTGTCTAATACTTCACGCTGAGCATAGTTTTAATGCTTCCACATTTGCAGCCAGAGAAATCGCTTCAACTAAAGCCCATTTGTACGCTAGTATTAGTGGAGCAATTGGAGCACTTTCAGGATCGCTGCACGGTGGAGCAAATACGCAGGTTATGAAAATGCTCCTTGAAATCGGTGAGAGAAACAACGTCGAGAATTGGGTTGTAAGAAAATTAAAGGATAATGAAAAGATAATGGGCATGGGTCACGCCGTATATCGAACAACCGATCCTAGGGCAGAGGTTCTGTACAGACTATCTAAAGCAATTGCCAGAGAACGAAATACTCCTTGGTTTGACATCACCGAACAAATCGAAAAGGTAACAAGAAAATATTTTTACGAGAACAGAAAGCAGTCAATTTATCCAAACGTGGACCTTTATAGTGCTTCACTGTATTATAGTCTGGCAATACCCAGAGATCTCAATACCGCCATTTTTGCGATATCCAGAATATCTGGCTGGTCTGCACACGTAATTGAAGAAAAATTTGCCGAAGCAGCGCCAAAACCGGCACTTTACAGACCGAAGGCAGTTTATGTAGGCAGATATTGTGGTCCGATGGGCTGTGAGTATAATCCAATCGAAAAGAGACCCAAGGCTGAATAATCCCAGAATAGAGGACACATCCTAATTACCGCATCACCAGATTTCTTATATCATATGTGGCCAAAATGTGTAATGCGCGAATACGAGATAATGGGATTGTATTCGCTCAAATTAACTAGTGACAAATGCTTTAAATTGAGAACCAAATGCAATTTGAGTAGGGTGGGGTGGCAGAGAGGCTATGCGTTCGCCTGCAGCATGTCAAATCGTAGGTAGCGAATCTATAAGGGTTCGAATCCCTTCCCCACCTTTTTTGTGTTCTTGTTTCAATGTACAATTGGACCTAATGCTGTATTAATCAAGTGATTTGTGACACGCTGGAAAGATAAAGATAATAATGATGTAATTGGTATAATTCGCTGATAGTAATTACTAGTGGTAGCAATGCCGGAGCAGGATAAAGAAATTTATTCGGTACACTTTGCTAGATTTGCTGCAAAGTTAGAAAAGCATCTACTCAATCATGGAGTAGCTTGCAACGATGCTGACATTATAATCGAGGAAAGTTCAGTTATCTTTTTCGAGAGACTGAATAATCCGCGAAAGATTATTTCTAGGTTATTCAAGAAACAACAACCACTTCAGTTGTTCGTAGAATCAGCGTTTCAAGCTATAGCAAAGCATATTCCTGAAGCTCAAAAAACATTTGGATCATATGGTGCAATTGAGTATAGCCTTCGATAGTATTAGTTGGGGAGAAACAATATGAGTGAGTGGGGCCGAAGGGATGTGTTCTGGATCGATACCACATCATATCCATTTGAACCCTTGATCCACGGGTATCACTCTCTATTACCTAGCCCTTATTATTTAGATCTGGAGCCCGTTGCGATGCCTGGCTTCGCTACGACC
>JBAWET010000006.1:0-3666 GCA_049591355.1 Nitrososphaeraceae archaeon | reverse complement strand
CTCTAACATGAAATCTAATAAATTTTGTTGACATGAAGTAATATCTTACCATTTCATTCCATGTATATGAATAAAATATTTCTGATCGCGGGTGCTACTTTCAGCTTCAATTTTGGTAGTTGTTATGACATCCGCAATAGAAGGAATAGTGGATGGGAAATCGAGCAGCAGGATTAGCCGACCTCCGACGCCCCAAATCAGGACTCGACAGTTGCGGGCCTACTGGCAAGAGGACTATGTTGTAGGAGTTAGTACTTTAGGGGAGACATTAACTCTAGACAAGACGATATTGATATACATGTATTAGGAATAATGGAAAGATGAGTAATAAGACAACCATTTTTAGAAGATTGCGTTCTAAAATCATTACAAAGATAGGAATTTTGGTTGTTATTGAAATTATTATCATCCTTAGCAGTTTTGTTATTCTGGCCTACTTCGAATCCCAAGGGACATATTTAGGAAATTCAATTAATATTGCAGGCAAAAACCGATTCCTAACTTCGAATGTCCAGCTAGTAGCAGTAGAATATCAATCAGGATCCTCTAATCTGGGGGATCTCAGCAAAGCAATTGATGCATTGGATTCTAATATACGCGCATTGAAAGACGGCGGTTCATACTTGGGCTTAGAATTAAAGCCCCTTCCGCCACAGTTCTTAAACTATTGGAATGTGATTAATCAAAACTGGGATGATTACAAAAAATCTATTGTGGATAAAATAATCAAACCAATGCAGACAACAGCGGAATTGCCGTCAGTAGAACAGCTGTCGACGACAAACGAATTAAAAACCAAGGCCTTGGTATTGATTGGATCATCGGATGCTCTGGTTACCAAATTAGGAGAATTTGCAAAAATTAATTCCCAAAACCTAATGCTATTACAAATCCTACTTGGCATTTTGAACATTATGATTCTTGCAATATTGTCCTATCTCATAGTAAGAATGCTCGAACCGATATCTGAGTTGACAAAGGCAACAGCCGAAGTAAGAAAGGGAAATCTTGATGTGACTGTAGCGCATAAGGGCAGGGATGAACTCTCCGATCTAAGTCAATCGTTCAACTCCATGGTAGACTCAATAAAGAACTATCGCAGAAATCAGAATGAGCTTACAGATAAGCTCGCAAAAACAAACGAGGAGCTTAAACGAAAAGAAAAATTAAAGGATGAATTCATCAACATCGCCTCCCATGAGCTTAAAAGCCCAATTCAACCAATTCTGGGTTTGGCTGGTCTCGCACTGAAAGGTAAAATTAAACACGAAGAGGCTTGGGAAGTTACCTTGCGACAGGCACGTAAGCTTGAACAATTGGCAAATGATATTCTTGATGTGAGTAGGATTGAAAGTGGTAATCTTTCATGTAAAATGGAAAAGGTGAGAATAAACGAAATAATACTTGATGTGGTCGCCGCTGCAAAATTAAATCCTAACCTGAGTGAACATGTCGCACTAAATACAAAATTAGATACGCCTATCGAAGTAGTTGCGGATAAATTACGTATCACTCAGCTATTGGGAAATATAATTGGTAACGCGGCTAAATTTACGACGTCGGGGAATATAACCGTAGAAAGCCATGTACATTTCAAAGAAAATGAGATAGAAATTAGAATTGTTGATACCGGTAGCGGAATACCAGACGACATATTTCCTGACCTATTTGAAAAATTTTCAACAAAGAGAAGTTCTGGAAATGACCAGTCTGGAACAGGCCTTGGACTTTTCATAAGTAAAGCAATTGTATTGGCTCATGGAGGTCAGATTTCTGCCTCCAATAATAATCAGTCAGGATCGACATTTTCGATACTTTTGCCTATAAATGGGAATAAAATCCTATAGGAGGGGACTGACTTTAAATATTGCATATTCCTGTGGTATAACTATCAATAATTCGATCAATTCCACTAATAAACGCCATCATATATCTGGCCTACCTGATTATATAATAAATATTGTAACGACGATGCCACTAATATTCCAGAATAACTTTGAGACGAGTGGGAAATCAGGGTGTTATCTGCAATCGGACTTTTTGTTTCCAGACATTTATTATACCTCAGAAGAAATAAGATCGTTACCCGAACCTCTTGATACATTCAAAAATGTACGCCCGTCATCTCCTGTCGTGTCTCTTGAGAACGCGACAGAAAAGGAAAGAAACCTCAATGATGAGCAAAACTCTAATGCCCAACATGACCCTAGTCAAACATCTTACAGGACATTGGAAAAGACAGATGAGGATAACCAAGACCTAGGAAACCAATCTGTAACTCTCATGTTGGTAGACGATGATCGAGACATCCTGTTTACTTTTAAATCAATTTTGGCTGCAGAAGGGTTTAAAGTAGAAGCATTCACAGATCCCAATGAAGCTTTAAGCCGTTTTACGCAAGCGGATCCATCTTACTATAACTTGGTTATTACGGATATTAGAATGCCGAAAATTAATGGATTTCAGCTATATCAAAAATTAAAGGAAATTAAGAGAGATATTAGGGTTCTATTTATGACTGCATTCGAGGTACCGGGTAATTTGCTTGACTCAATGCCCAACATAAATGAAAGCGACATTATCAGAAAACCTATTGAAGAACAACGTTTTATTAATAAGATAAAGACAGCCGTAAATTTGGAATGAGGAAGGAGAGAAAAATGAAACAAAGATGCATCAGCTTTCTAATGCCATTCACGTCATAAAGGCTACAGAAAGAACTATCAAGGGTTTTCTTCCGTTTCTCTCTTTGGGGCTGTCAGGTGGATCAGTTCCATAACACTGACGAATAGATTTGACAGAAGATTCTGACAATTTCAGGATTCAAGTCCTGGTATGTACTACTATTCGGTAGTTACGCTTGCAAATCCTTCAAGTTAATGTCATGTTCTATAAAGCGAACAACCAAAGTCCACATAAAACTACTAGCTAACTTTCATAGGAATGGTGAATGTAAAAGTGGCACCCCTTCCATCAAGGTTATTTTCAGCCCAGATGCTTCCTCCATGTGCTTCGATGATATTTTTGGAGATAAACAATCCCAAGCCTGTTCCGGTTACGGATTTTGTAACAAACTTGGTGAACAGTCTAGGAATGATTTCTGGATCTATACCTTGGCCAGTATCTCTTATACTTACGACAATGTCATTAGCTTTGCCTTTTGTAACTGCGACTGAGACGTTGCCTCTTTTGGTAAATCTAATAGCATTGGTTATGAGGTTGGTTACTACCTGGGCTATTCGCGACTTGTCTGCTTCAACAAAAGTTTCGTTACTCTCTGGTTCAAAGGTCAACTCGAGATTTGTGCGGTTACGTTTAACTTCCTCTCTGCAGTCTTTCATAATTCGAGTCAATATTTCGTCAAGGCTAAAATTTTCCTTAGTTAGACGAAAGGTCTGACTCTCGATTCTGGTTACGTCTAGTATGTTTTCTGCAAGCTGTCGCAGACGTTCTGCATTCCGAATGATAATATTCAGTATTTCTTGGCCTTCTGAGCTAGTCACGTCGGAACGGACGACTTCAGTCAAGCTAAGTATGGGCTGGATTGGTGTCCGCAATTCATGGGCAGCGACATTAATAAATTCTTTCTGCATCCTGTCATGAACTTTCAACTTATCCATTAGGTCAGTCTGCGACCAGAGATTCTCAAACATGGCAATATAAGAC
>JBAWET010000005.1:0-2830 GCA_049591355.1 Nitrososphaeraceae archaeon | reverse complement strand
TTGCTAATGACCCTAAGAATAAAATGGCAAAGATAATACATAGATAGACGATTTGTCTATTGTGCATACTATTAACCAGTATAGTTAGTTTAAAAATTTTATCCAAAGGTCCAACTGGCATATTAGTTATCAATATCAGAAACATAATTTTAGTCAATCCTAATGAAAGCTTGAATGCTTGACGCCACATGCTATTGATAATGCGACTGATCAACAAAACTTCCTTTAAATGGCAAGCGAGAAGTTCTATGCGATCTACCAATCAAACCTATAAGCATCGTGAGCAGCTAATTTAGTGGCCTCCCAAGTTATCTGGGTTTTATCCTCGAGATACTTGACTGAAGCGGGGATTTTTGCATATCTTTTTTCTCCTGATTCAACGTCTACGTACACTACTTTCTGGTTTATCTGTAATGCCTTAGGTGCAGTGAGTGAATAGCTAAACTTGTTGCAATTCGAGGCACATCTGTAGAAATAATGACGGTCAGGCTCTTCCCAGTCGTATTCAAGGTTTACCCATCTTCCTTTCTGTCGTGGTTTAAGCGGTTTTCGAAGTCTTATGTAAAACTCTTTATGATAGGGTTTGTTGACATTGAGGCTTATCATCTCAAGTTCCTGGTTTTCTTCATCTTTTACTACCACATTCATATCAGGGAAATTTCTTGGTACGTCTCCGTCAAGATAGTAAAAAATGCGGTCAACGGGCTGGTCTGATATGTTTACCAAATTCCAGTTCATATGATGATGGGTCATCATATTTGAAATGTCTTTGATTTCAAGTATGATCTGGATTTGTCCGTAAATGAATCTGTTAACTGTCTTTAGGGTTTCGTCTGACGCCGTGCTTTTTTGAACCTTGTCAGAAGTTGGAGCTTTCTTATTCCCGAAGCCTTCGCCATAGACGTTGTAAATGAGTATCTTTAAACCGTGTTTTAAGGAATAATCCCCTATTGGATGCATGATGTTCTTATATTCAGGCCTAAGTGTTCGAATATCATTTGCTATCTTGGAAGAAGCAATTATGTTCATGTCACGAGCCAAATCCATAACTCTTCTGGCCATAATGATACCCGGACCCCAGACGTTTTCTTTCCCATTCAAGTCCTCTATAATATATACTGGACCGCTGTCAAGGCCTATTCTAAGATAGAGTCTGTCCCTTTCCTTGGTCTTTTGAGTATTGTACCTTGAAAGGTCCTTGTGAAGCTCTAATGCAAGCAACAAAGGATTTTCTGGACTGTCACTAAAACCAATGGCCATGCCATCTCCAGTAGGGAGAATTAATGTAGAATCTGGGTCCCTTCGTCTGAATACTTCTGTTCTTTCTATCAGTTTATTCAGTACAATGATCTTACGGGCCTGCTCATTAGTTGTTATAGTCGGATCTGATGAAGCAACTATATCTGTAAAAAACCAGTGGTATGTAGTAGTCAGAGGAGGAGGGCCTTCGAAAACATCTATTTCGCTAAATTTTAGGAGACCTAGGAGATGAGAGATAAAATTTGTGGGGCAAGTTTTTAGTATTCCCACGGATCCCATTGACGGTTTCGCCGGTATTTTGAGATGATTGGCTCTTATGCGCTCCATTATCCAGTTCTTATCCTTGTGTGTCTCCTCCATTAACTCCAATACTTCAGTTAGTTGGGTTAATCTCTCGATCTCCTTTAGCCGAGTAGCATTACGACTCTCGGCTCTTTTTGGAACTGGTTTTTGAGTCGGCTGATCACCTACAGACGTCTCTATCTGCTGTCCTAACTCCAAAAGTTAACATTAAAAATAATCAGACACAGTCTATTAAATTTAGCTGAGTTACCAGTCTATCAAAATACAGATGAAGCCTTGTCGGGATCAAAGCTGAAATCGCCACCATCTTTCGAAAATGGTTGTTCTATTATCAATCTGCCTATTTGTCTTTGAGAGTGCCTCTTAGCACGTATGATAATTCCTGATCGAGCCTACTTTCTTTTGTTACTAACATACGGATATACTTCTGCAACCGTAACCTTAATCTCCGACTGGCAGACTAAAGACTAAAGGTGTTAGCCTTATTATTGAATTGGAGATAATGTAGAAATGCTTGGTCGTAGAAAATCATCTCCCACACGCTGTCTATCAAGAGAATTATTGAATTTATGTCAAATTACCTCAGTGCTGATAGTTACCCTTTTTGTTCTAACATTTCCTTTGACTCCGGGGACTATGTCAACTAGTAATACTACAAAGTACGTGAATTCTACGA
This sequence comes from Nitrososphaeraceae archaeon, assembly GCA_049591355.1. Classification (GTDB taxonomy): domain Archaea; phylum Thermoproteota; class Nitrososphaeria; order Nitrososphaerales; family Nitrososphaeraceae; genus TA-21. Next base: position 591 of record JBAWET010000005.1, on the reverse strand, counting down.
ACGCCTCTGACCATCAAAAATATATTGAAACCTGCTCAACCTTTGTGGGCGTCGCTCCAGAAGGTGGCTCAGAAAATAATACGGACATCCCTTGCATGCAGAAAGTTTTAGATAAATGTCAGCCATTTGATCTAGTCGTAGGCTATGTGCTCGGTTCTATGAGAATATCAATTAAAGGTCTAACTAATGATGGTGCTAATTGTTCCTTGAACGTAGAACATGAAATAGAAAGAAGCCAGACTAATATGACGTGCATGATTCCACATACCATGATTTCTACTTGGACTAATTGGAAAAGAGGAGACGGTTTAGATGCAGTAGAGCAGATTATCAAGTATTGTACCATAAATAGATCTTAATCATTGGATTGCAGATCGATTGAGGAAATGAATGAATATTCTAATCGATTCTAATCCTCATCTTAGACAAGAACAGTAGCACCATTTAAGATCCATGAAGTGAAATTCCAGCTTGCTTCATGTTTCTAGTGCAGAAACTAAAAAGTAAAGGCTTATCAACTTTAGTATCAGCGAATACCGGTTATCCTAACTAGCCGCGTCGAGCTGAGCTGAGCTAACTGCCCGACCCGTG
>JBAWET010000004.1:0-16437 GCA_049591355.1 Nitrososphaeraceae archaeon | reverse complement strand
CGCGGAGATGGAGAATTAGAATCAATAATTTTTAGTGAGAAGCAAAAGAGAGATGCATTGTGCAACTTCAGTTAACATCATCAGGTCCAGGTAGTCTGGTTCGTGGAAGGTAAAACAAACAGGGAACCTTTGCACATATTAAGAAAATAGCGACTAAATTGCACTTGTAGTACTATCCTTCTATTTGCCTATTCTAAACATCTTCGTGCCACAAACTGAACAAATTCCTTGGGTTGCAGGTTTTCCGTTTTTCATCGTTACCTTCTTTTCATCATTCATTGACCTTTTGGACTTACATTTTACACAATATCCTTCCATAGGAGCTCCAATATCTTTACCGCATAAAAAATGTTGTGTGCAAAATCATTGTCAGAATGAGCGATGGTTATTGCCTATAGTACAAAGGACCTGCTCCCGAGTAATTTGGTCGAATATTTCTGGAAATTGTAAAAAATTAGAAGAATTTAGAAAAAGATGGAAGTTGTTATAATAGGTGAGATCTGCTGATTGTATCCGATCCAGGTAAAACCAAGGAACAAATCAGAGACAATCTATAACTACTGTCTCTGACTAACCAATTGTGGTAGAATTGGTATCGGTAGCGGAGATATTGGATGCAATTTGTGATGATAAATCATTAAAATTGTTTAACGCTATCGCAACAAAGGGGGGAAACAGTGGAGATCTCTCGGTTCAACTTAAGCTATCACGAAAGGAATATTATTCAAGAATGTCTCGACTAATGAAGACAGGCATTGTTAAACGTAAAAATGGAAAACACTTTCTTACGGCATTTGGGAAAGTAGTTTATGACGCCCAAGCCACAATTAGAAAAGCGGTCGAAAGTTACTGGAAGCTAAAGGCAATTGATTCAATCGACTTATCCGATGATATCACGGTAAATGAGCGCAATAAGCTGATTGATACACTGCTCGATGATTTGGAAATAAAAGAAATCCTTTCAAAGCACGCCTCTTGAATTGTGAATATTACTTTTTACAAGGTATTTGAAAATTAGTATCGTAGAGTCTGGTAATTCTGCTCATCTGTGTATATGACTAGCACGTAGGACGTTGAGGCGGCATGAAACCATTCCAATCGCGACTCTGATAGGAAATTGGAATGTACTCGCAACGAAAGAAAAGCTAGCGTTCGGACGTTGACCATGTGAATAATCAAATTGTAATGATCGGTCAGGTCCAATATCAATTGGGCCCAAACTAGATGCAAGGTCATTCCCCATCGTTTCAAATCATATCATAATTTTATGATTTTACATAATAAGCATATTATGATAATTTACTGTAATATTTAATTTGTGAGAAAATATAAATTATCACATAAAACTACAATGTTAAATTGTAATATCTTTTATACCTCCCCAAAAATAGTTCTGAATAATGTCAAGGACACGTACTACTACATTGATAATTCTTGTTGGCTTACTGGCTGGAATAATAACTATGATATCAAGCACTGTGACTAGTGCATCAGCATACAAACCTGATGATCCCGCAGCTAAATATCACTGTTTTGCAACTGATGCCGACGGAAAGTATAATCTTACAGCGGAAGGGGATCTTATACCTTGTCCAATCGATCATGGTGACAACGCATGGATGCTGACTTCATCTGCACTCGTACTTATGATGACTCCGGGAGGCTTGGCGATCTTTTACGGAGGCTTAACGAGACAGAAAAACGCAGTAAACACCCTTCACATGGTGTTTATAACCACTGGTATCATTGCCATCCAATTTGTATTATTCGGATACAGTTTGGCTTTTGGCCCTGATGCTGGAGGCTTCGGATTTATTGGAACGTTAGACTGGGCAGGACTAAATAACGTATTACACGACGTCCCGTCAAATGCATATGGTGGGATTGATGGATACACGATCCCGCACCAGACTTACATGATTTTCCAGATGATGTTCGCCATCATTACACCGGCGTTAATCGTGGCTGCATTGGCGGAGAGGATGAAATTCAGTGCATTCGTGATCTTCATCATCCTTTGGTCAACGTTTGTCTATGACTTCGCTGCACATTGGACATGGGAGATTACCGCAGCAGACAATTATGGCATGACACCAGGATATTGCGGTTTCGGATGGACCGGATGCTTTGGTTCTCTCGATTTTGCCGGGGGGACTGTAATTCATATCACTTCTGGTTGGGCAGGCCTCATAGTGGCCCTAATGTTAGGTAGGAGAATTGGATACGGAAAGGTACCGATGGAACCTCATAACATATCCCTAGTTGTATTAGGAGCTGCATTGCTATGGGTTGGGTGGTTTGGATTTAACGCTGGTTCAGCTGGAGCAGCTGCTACAAATGCAACAAGCGCTTTTGTCGCAACACAAGTTGCAACAGGTATGGCAGCCGTTACCTGGGCAGTGATATCGTGGGCACATACTGGTAGACCCTCAACTGTGGGTGCAGCATCGGGAGCAGTAGCGGGCCTAGTGGCCATCACTCCAGCTTCTGGATTTGTTTCACCAATGTCTGCAATAGTAATTGGAATCGTGGCTTCGGTCGTATGTTATGCGGCTGTTATGTTCAAGAACAGAAGAAAATGGGATGATGCTTTAGATACGTGGGGCGTTCACGGAATGGGTGGTCTTACTGGCGCTTTATTAACGGGGATGCTTGCAGAACAAAGGTTTACTCCATGGGGACACAATGGCTTAGTATTTGGAAACCCATTTGCATTGGTGCAGAACGCCGTCGGAGCATTCGCAGCGCTTGCCTGGGCCGTGGGTATTACAGCTTTGATAATAAAGATCATGGATAAAGTATGGCCTGGAGGAATAAGAGTAACTCCGAAGGAAGAAGAAATCGGACTTGATCTAGCACAACACGGCGAACGAGCATATGTCAATGAATAGGAAGGATTAACTACCTTCCTCACCCCAAATTAGGATTCAAATATTAGACCCAATTAATTGTTGAAGCATCTCGGAGTTCGTTCAAGCAACGACAGATACACAAATTAGCTGACAACCTTATATAGATAATACAATTTCCTACCATTGCCCATGGTAGATACAAAGGTTACTACTGCACGTCTCTCAATAACTTCTGACAAGTTCGAAATTCTTGTTAAACCGGATCCTGCGCTTGATTATAAGTTAGGCAAGAATACAGATTTAGGGTCAGTGCTAGTTGCAGAGGAAATTTATTCCGATGCAAATAAAGGATCGCGAGCATCTTCGGAGAAGCTTCTCAAGCACTTTAAAACCACAGATTCGATGGAGATAGCCAAACAGATCTTACTAAAAGGTGATCTGAGTCTAACAACTGACCAGCGACGTAGAATGATTGAGGAAAAAAGGAAACAGATCGTGCAGTATATCAACAAAAGTTTTGTAGATCCGAAGACTCACACTCCCCATCCACCCACACGAATCGAGTATGCAATGGAAGAAGCAAGAATAACTCTGGACCCCTTCAGACGCGCCGAAGATCAAGCCAAAAATGTAGTAGACGCGATAAGAAAAATATTGCCTCTGAAGTCTGAAACCCTGGAGCTCACTGTGACTGTGCCAGCAGCGTATTCAGCCCAGTCATACAATGTTTTTAGGAGCATGGGCGAATGTAAATCGGAGCAATGGCTTTCAGATGGTTCACTTAAGGTTCTGCTTGCCATTAACGCTGGTTTGAAAGCTGCACTTTTGGACCGTTTAGGTGCAGCTACAAAGGGATCGGCTCAGGTAGTAGAGGGATAGGATCCTTTCTGTCACATTTAGAATATAAGTCGGATGGAATTGACAGAATTAGGTTGAAAGAAATGGATAATGTACTTTTGTTAAATGATATAGTTACGGAGTGTTATTATTCAAATGCAGGAAGTTAGGAGAAAATTTGTAATCCCCGGGGACATAGTAGTAGAAGGAAACTCTAGACCCCTAGTTAATGTGCATAGATCTGGAAATAATATAATAGCTAGCAGAATTGGGATTGCGGAGGTAGGGAGGGATGGAGCTAAAGTAATTCCATTATCGGGTGTTTATATTCCAAGGGCAAATGACATAGTCATAGGGATAATTAAGGATCATTCTTCTCTATCTTGGGACGTGGATATAAATTCATGCTTCTCAGCACACCTTCCTGCTCAGGATCTATTTGGGAGAGATTTTTCTCCTGCGAGAGATGACATGAGTCGTGAATTATCTTCGGGGGATGTTGTCAGCGCAAGAATTGCGACCTTTGATAGGACAAGAGATCCGATCCTCACAGTCCAGGACAAGGATCTAGGAAAAATACCACTTGGGGAATTACTCAAAATTTCTGCGACTAGGGTTCCTAGACTTATTGGAAAACGGGGATCTATGATTCAGACAATAGAGCACGCAACGAGTACTAGAATAACAATAGGACAGAACGGTTTGATTGTCGTATCGGGCAAGAACAAGGATGGAACTCAGCTTGCCATCAAAGCTATACGAATGGTAGAGGAAGAAGCACACACGTCTAACTTGACCCAAAGAATAAAACAACTGCTTGGGGTTGAGGATAATGTGCAGATAGATTCAAAAAGCAGAAGTGGTGCCCCCATTGATAATGACGAAGGACATGACGATTCTATGCTAGGCGACAAGAAATCAGTAGAACAGAGTGAATCGGAGTCACTGTCAAGAGATCAATAGACATGACTCAAACACGAAGTTTGATAGACGAGAATGGTATAAGAACCGACGGTCGTACTGGGAATCAATTAAGAGACATTCAGATTAAGGTTGGAGTCATAAAGAATGCTGACGGTTCTGCTTTGATAGAATTCGGGAAAAACAAGATAATCGCCGCTGTATACGGTCCTCGTGAAGTGCATCCAAAGCATATGGCACTTACTGATCGTTGCCTTCTGCGATGTCGATATCATATGTCTCCTTTCTCTACAGATACACGTAAGAATCCAGCTCCTTCGAGAAGAGAAGTAGAAATTTCAAAAGTCATCAGAGAAGCTTTGCAACCAGCACTTATGTTAGAGGATTATCCAAGAGCAACTATAGATGTATACATCGAGGTGCTCCAGGCTGATGGTGGTTCAAGATGTGCAGGAATAGCTGCTGCTTCAGTAGCTCTGGCAGATGCAGGCATTAATATGCGTGACCTAGTCTCTGCTTGTGCGGCTGGAAAAGTTGACGACAAGATAGTTCTTGATATAAATGATACCGAGGACAAGGAAGGTGGGGCTGATATGCCTGTTGCCTTTATGCCAAATCATAAACAAATCACTCTTCTTCAACTTGACGGTAAGCTAAGTAGCGAGGAGTTTATTGCGTGTCTGAATGAGGGTATTACCGGGTGCATGAAGGTCTATGAAGTTCAGCGTTCAGCTCTTATGCAAAAGTATTTTGGCAATGAAACGGAGTTGAAGGAGTAGCAATTGAGCTCCTCAAGAAGATCTACCATAATTTTAGAGAATCTTCGCAAGAACCAAATAAGAGAATTGATTGCTAGCGGAAAAAGACTTGATGGGAGATCTCCGGATGAACTTAGACCTCTAAACATCGACATAGGCGTAATCAAAAAGGCGAATGGTTCAGCATGGGTAAAATTGGGTAACACAGAGGTGGTTGCAGGTGTAAAAGTCGAAACCGGTGAACCATTTGAAGGACTAGAAAATAAAGGTGCCTTGATAGTTTCCGCAGAGGTGCTTCCTACTGCGGCTTCCTACATAGAGCCAGGTCCACCTGATGAGGAAACCATTGAATTAGCTCGAGTAGTTGATAGAGGTGTGAGAGAATCGGAAATGTTGGCCTTAGACAAACTTGCGTTGATTCCAGGTAAAATAGTTTACACTATATTTGTTGATTGTAGCATTATAAACATGGGCGGAAATCTTTTTGATGCCACCTCGTATGCAGTGGTGTTAGCGTTAGCCACGTCCAAGATCCCAGTCTTTGAAATCATAGATGAAAAGGTGGTCGACACAGGAAAGATTCAAGATCCTCCTATCAATACGATACCTGTTTCAGTTACATTTGCCCGGATCGGAGATTCATTGGTATTGGATCCTAGTACGGAGGAAGAAGCCTGTATGGATGCTAGAATAACTCTTACCACCAACTCTAATGGGGAATATACTGCTGTTCAAAAGGGTTCAAACGGTTTCCTAACGATCGAACAGGTAAAATCTGCAGCAGAGACCGCAAAGATTAAAGGACAAGAACTCAGACTCAAATTCCAGGAGTTGATAACCACTGGTCAGTAGACGCAAACACAAACTGACAGGACTAAAGGGACTGGGAATAAAATATGGTGCATCGGTGAGGAAACGATATGGAGTGATCTATAGGACTCTAAAGAAGAAGAGGAGATGTCCCATGTGCGGGTCCCTCCACTTTGGCCGAATGGCGGTAGGAATTTGGCATTGCCCAAAATGCAAATACAAGTTAGCAGGTGGTGCATACGACGTCAATCTCGAAAAAATACGAAGCTCACGCTAAAATTGAGATCAAGATACATTCAGTGCCTATTGATTTATCTTGCAAGATAGCTGAATCTATGTGCGCTGCATTGAAGCCAGAAGTAAAATTACTAAATTGTGGTGAAAAAATAGAAATCAAATCTTTAGGTGCCGTTGTTGATATAGTAATTCATGCAAAAGATATTGTATCAATGAGGGCCGTAGTTGGTTCGTATATGAGGCTCGTGCAAACAGCCTATGGCTGTCTATGTGCATAGGTTCTTGTAGTGTCAATTAACGGTATGAATTTATCCTGGTATATTGTAATCTCAGGCAAATGAGTGAACAAGAAATTCCTCCGTGGCTTAGGGAACAGCTATCAAGATTACAACAACTTCAACAAAATTTGCAGGCAATCTTGATGCAAAAGCAGCAAATAGAAGTCGAATCTATTGAAACTACTAAAGCGCTTGAAGAGCTAATGAAATTAGGTGAAGAAGACGTAGTGTACAAAACCGCAGGCCCCCTTTTAATGAAAACAAAGAAAAATGATGCCTTAAAGGAGCTAGAGGAGAAGAAAGAACTATCAAATACAAGATTGATGGTACTGGGAAAGCAAGAAGCCAGAGTAAAAGAGAATCTAAAAGAGGTGGAAAACAAGATTAATGAAATGATCCGTATAGGCCAGGGCCAAACAGGCAGTGACCTAGGTTCAGGTGGAACTCCAGTTTCGGGCAGTTGATATCATTAGGGACCATACCAAGCTACTCATCGATTATGCCATTGCTTAGAACATCCAAGGAATTGAAACACGCATTTAATCCTCATATGTTCTGAATAACTTTGAAGTAACTCCATCAAATTATTTTTGTTGATTAATCGAGATAATTATTACAAATTATCTTCTCAGCCTTGCTTCTTTTGAGGGATATGCAACTTTTAATTAGTAAACATCTCAACTATAGTGTCCAATATTTACCAAACCTTTTGAATTGTGTGTTTGAATCATTGCAAGCTAATGTTACCTTATACCAGAACAACAATAGTGTAAATTTTACCAATCGTCTTCAAATTCTAGGAATAGGATAAAGTTCTTAACCAATTTCTGGGCTGTGTTGTTTATCACACGCTTCTAATCTAAGTAGAAAAAGATTGTCAGAACACAGCCGATCTTCGCTTTTCTGGGGCGATCTCTCTAGTTTAATTTCAATTTCATGAATATTAATTCCGCAACCTCAATCATTTGGTCGAATCGTTTTACTATTTCGGACCATTTATAGGGATTAGTTTCGGTTTTCCGTATTTTGTACCGACCTACTTGAAGAATAAACAAGCCAAAATAGTATTACATGACATATATTATCAAACATGAATGAATATTTAGTGCACTATCGTTCTGATTAATAGACAAATTATTGTTACTAAAGTCTATCAACTTTGAATTTGTGTGCATATCGGATTGCCTCTGTACTCATTTCCCCATTGATAGAGGGACCTTTTTAGCAAATGGTTTGAATATTATTTAGATGCTATATTATAACGTCGAGCTCAGGCTCAAGAATAGGCAACAAGATTTTAGGATGATGTGAGTAACACATTTCGTAATATCTGATGACATCCAGAAAAGCTTAGTTTTGGATTATCTCTAATTTCAAAAACATGCCAAATTGTGCCAAGTTAGCGGCGACTTCGAGTAAGAGTTGTCTATTCAAAAGAGTAAGAATTTAAGGTACCAAAGAAACTCATACTGATGGTTACAATTCTATACCAAGACCCTCACAGTAACTGCGACTCAGAATACTACTACATACGCATACCAAAAGACTGGAATGGAGGCAATGATAACGAAGTTACAGTAATTATAGATGATGTATGTGTTGTCGTTCCGCAAACAATTGCAGGTGCAACGGGTGAATTAATTGTTCTAAGGATGTTAGAAGCAATGATGGCAGGAGATATAATCGACGCCGGAGATATACAAAAGGCAATAGAGCACATATTGTAGAAGATCCTGTCCATTTAACGAGCTAAACCATTAAAGATCAACTTTGTTATTGAAAATCAACAGAACCATTCAGTCATATTAGATTCAGAATCCATCAACAAATTGGATCCTTCAATTGTCTTTCTTGGAAGGAATATGTTGATTACCGGATCGTGTCTCAACCACACCTGATTAGTATGTGATTCCATAGACCCACATGAAACGCAATGGCTGACGAGTTGGGCAAAGTTTATAAGATATTTTTGGAAGAGTCATTTTGTATATGGCTCAGCCGTCTCCTCCAGGCAGTGGAGGTAATGTATCCAGGCGGGATTTCTTGAAGCTTTTGGCCGCTGCAGGTACAGTAATGACCTTTGCACCGTTTGTAGATTGGGGCAAATTTCTGCCGAACCCTTCTGGCCAGTTGAGAGAAAGGCAGAAGGTTGAATTACCTGATGGCTCTCAGGCAAGTGTCAAAACCTTTCCGGTGAATCATTCTGAAGCCGTGATATATCCAAAAACTAACGATCCAGTACTGAATAAAGAATCTTTTAAGGTATGGCAATTCATACGCTTGCCTGTTGAACTAGGCGGCGATAAGAATGATGTTTCGTCATTTAGAATGTATAGCCAAGTTTGTTTGCATCTTTGGTGTCTTTGGAAATATTGGCCAGAAGAAGGAAGGAAAAGGGGAGAATGCCCGTGTCATGGAAGTATGTATGATCCATTAACAGGGCAGGCATTTGCTGGTCCTGCTTCATTACAGGCACCTCCTTCTAATGTACTTCCTAGGCTAGACTTAGAAATTGATTCTCAAGGAAATATCTGGGTTAAACCTCCAAATTGGAGCGTAAACGGGAATGGGATTGTAGGATTTGGGCGTTTCCTTACATAGAGAAAATAGTCTCGTTCGTTTCTTAAGGTGGGTCTACGCTGGAGTAGACCGAACTATCTTCATGGGACTTAAATTCACATTCCCAGGAAGGTTTGTCAGTCCACTGGGATTTCTGGGCATGATTACTTTTGTACTGTTCATCATTCTGGGTATTACGGGGGCACTTCTAATGCTGTTCTATGAACCAATTTTGGATAGGGCCTGGAATAGTGTGCAGACTATTAACGACGTTATTCCTTACGGGTTTCATCTGAGGAATATTCACTACCACGCATCAAATGCAATGGTTATGGTGGCCTTGCTGCATATGTATTACCAATATTTTAGCGGCAGGTATAAGATTAGAAATGAGATTCTGTGGGTCACGGGAATAATTCTTGGTGTATTGACAATACTCGAAGCCTTTACAGGCTATGATATCATATTTAGCGAACGGGCAGAACTAGCAATTTCCATTGCCGCTTCACTTACGAACTCAATCCCGATATTAGGCCCGCAGATCAGAGAAGCCTTCTTTGGCTCAGGATTTCATGACTTTGTACTTCGATTTTACGCATTCCACGTATTCTTTCTGCCCATTGTATTATTAGGACTAATGGTAGTTCACTTCCCAAGGTTCCTTGTGTTTGACGTCCCGATCGTGATGGCCATTACCGGGGCAGTTATGCTGACCGGTGGTGTATTCCCTGTTGACCTTGGACTAAGATTTGATCCCAATGTTCCACCTGGCATCACTGTACCAGAGTGGTATTTGACTGGTCTTTACGCATTCCTTCGAAGTGCCTATGATAAATTTACTACAGGAGTGGCATGGCCAGGCTTATTCATTTTTTCGTTACTGATAATTCCCTTTATCGATCGATACAAAAAGTTTTCTTGGAAAGATCGCCCCCTTATAACAGCAATAGGCATAACAGGTTTGGCACAGATCATAGTCACTACTTATTGGGGATTTTATATAGACCCTGATAGAACCAAATCACTACTGGAACGATTGGTCATTGATCCAGTTTTTCTATATTTGGTAATGATTCTCTTAGTTCCTCTCTCCTTTGGATTTACGTATATGATGATAAAGTTGGCGAAGAATGCAGAAGCTAATGCAAAGCTACAGCCAAAGAAAAGCGGAAGCGGAAAGAGCTCGATCAATCTTCCTCAGAGATGGATTTTTGGTGTACTCATAGCGTTGATCGCATTCCAAGTATATCTTAATATCGCCGCCTATTATGCGGTTATAAACGGAATGAAGAACTATTCGTTGTTTATAGTAGGTATAATGATGCTTGTTTTTGCAGGTATGTTCCATATATTCAGACATGGCAGGTCCATGGAAAAAGCTCCTCCGCCCAAGCCCACTGTGCCTGCAACTCCGTTGAAATCCAAGCCCTCGCCTGCTGTTGCCACTGTTCCTTCAAAGCCTGCCTTAACTCCTCCAGGAGAGTTATCGAAATCTACTCCAGCAGTCTCCAATCAGGGCGATAAACCATTAGCTCCTCCGCCCGTCGCAAAAGGTAGCTCTAGTTCTTCGCAGTCAAGCAGTACGACACAAAAATCAGTGGACACCAAGACTGATTCTAAAGTAAAGATGGCCGACATCCCGGAATCTAAATCGATTAGAGAATAAGACTAAAGATAAGTTTTCTGATCGGTATGAGGCATCAGTCATAAGTTATTACACAGAACCTGATATCTAGGGTTATTCAGCCAATGTTTTTATATGATCGATATTGCTTGTACATGGTAGTAATTTCTAATGAATAATTATGCAGCTGGCATAAGTTTGTTGAGTTTTATCGTCGCTGTGACTGTAAGTATGTGGTATTACCAGTTCGTATTCCTGCCGGAAGCAAATGCAAAACCCCAGCTGCCTAAAGAGGTTTTGGAGCCGGCTGAACATGTGAATGTAGCCATAAAAGAAGGTTCTTCACAGCCCTCTCAAACTAAGAACTTTGAACCAAAAGAAGTGAGAGGTATTATGGGAATATCAAACAAGATAGTATGGACTAACAATGACGTAACAGCTCACTCCGTAACATCAGATAATCAGTATGTCGACAAAGTAAATGGACCATTTGATTCCATAAAGAGCATTGGATTAATAACACCGAAAAAGACTTTTGAGTTCACATTTACAGCTAAGGGAGAATATGCTTATCACTGTGAGCCTCATCCGTGGATGACAGGAAAGGTCAAAGTGGTAGAAAACTTTAGCTAGACTCCCGCTTTCAATTGGCTAATAAATTTTTCGCTTCAATGGAGATTGAGGCGAGGGAGCTTAAAGGGGTGTGATGCGAAGGTGAAGTATACATCGGTTGATGGAAGAATATAATTATCCACTTTACGTCCAATCTGCCGGCCGCGGATTTAAGAGCTTGATCCATGAATTTGTATTGCGAAGAGCGAGGCCCAAATCCGTCTTCAGTAGTACTGCTGAAGTCTGTCTTGATATTTGATGGTGCTACCCAGATAGGTACTGCCAGTGGGGATAGTCCGCCAACTCACGCATAGATAAATCATGTTTGTAGATGCTAACTTTCTGTTTCGGTTGTATCATTACAAGTCTTGCAATTCCTTAATCAGCCTTGCCTTGAATATCGGAATTGCGATTATGAAATACTAAGTAACAAGATCCTTTCTTTGAGCAATATCCTCGCGAATTAATGTATATTATTATGATGTTCAGGCTTTGCTAGTTTTTCTTCACTATCTTTAAGTAAGCTATGTCACTTGTAATCTCCTTATGTTCTTGAATGATCGATACTCTGAATTTCGCATTTGATATATCATTCGAAGGGATATGCATAGTGGTGACAGTAAATTCAACTTTGCTGACGTCGGGAATATCTTGTTTTAACAGTGATAACCTGGCATAAGGATGATTAATTTTTTTTCCGTCGAGATTAATGTATTTGAACACATCACTCGAGTTCTCTATTTGAGAATTTATTACCAGACTGTCAAATCTGCCTGTATAATTTATTCTAACAACACCATTTAGATTTTCTCCAGATTCTACTTGATCCTTTTCAATTTGAATCGATACATCTTTTTGAATATTAATCCCCTCTTTAGTTTGCGGGTAGAAGTTATAATAAATCTTCATGTCGTGTTATTGCTTATGCGAATGTACATAAACCAGTATAATGATGGGACCATAACCACTAATTTGAATTAATTTTGATCTTATCCCCTTCATTTACCGAATGAAGATCTGTAAATCCAGAGATCGTTTCAAGCACATATTTTGCATCACTTGAAGGAGAGTAAACCGAACAGAAGAGAACAGACATACACGGCTCAAGTTTCTTTTCTATATGTATTACACTGTAGTTGGAATCCAACCAAATTATGTCTATGGGAAACATCATCTCTTTCATCCAGAATCCCTGTTTGGACGGATAATTGAAAATAAACATCATTCCCTGGTTTTCGGACATATTCTCGACTCCTGAAAGTCCTTTAGAGCGTTTATCGTCAGTATCTGCGACAAAGGCAGAAATATTATACCTATCTATAGTAACAATCAAATTTCTGTATTGGGATAGCTTGACCAAGAAATCGTTTTCTCCATTGTATTTTACAATATTGATAACAACATGATTAGTAGACGCTACTGGGGATTGTATGAGTACAAGAATTATTGTTGCAATGGATATGACTACAAGTATGACAAGGCCAACTGTCTTCACACATGATTATAAATTAATCTGACATAAAAATTACACCGGCTCTTATAAAGTAAAATCAGGGAATAAATTCTTCATTCGTCTTAAGAGAAGAGAGAATAAGCCAAAGTTTTCTAGTATAAATATCATTGGTTTCCTGGTTTCCTTGAAGTTATTATATCCACATTATAGAACCCAAAATAATCTTTTATCGCTATATTACTTCTTATTATTGTTTTATTATCGCTATTACTTTTGTTATCCTTATTATCTCGCAGCAAAATCTGTTACTACGTTGTAAATGCCCTTGATTCTTTTTAGGTTAGAGCAGCGAATAACATGATGAATTTGAAAGAAAAATATCTCCAGCTTTAGATGAGGGAATACGCTTCAATCACAATAATAGAGGAGCAACTGAATCCTTCCCGCCGTTGCAAAGGGCATGTACTCTATGGAGAAGGGCAAGCAGCTGTAGGTCTTTACCCACAATAGAGCCATGATCATCTTATCATCAATTCGCATCTACCTAGTTCGTTATCTAATGTCGTAGTTGAAAGAATTCCAACCTATGCTAGCATAGACTTACGGCCATTGATATGCTATAGTTGCTTCTAATGCTGTTTAGGGCACACAACTCCGGATTGTGAATAAACTATTGAATAAACTATATACGTTTGATTACGATTCAGATCATACGAAGTTCAAAGAAAAAAAAAATACCAATAAGAAAATTTCAAGAACAAGGGGACTCTTTATAACTGGTACAGATACAGGCGTGGGTAAGACACTTGTCGCATGTGGTCTAGCATGGTTACTACGAAGAAGATGTATAAATGTAGGTATAATGAAGCCCTTTGCTACCGGAAATCAAATTTATAGTCGGAATTTCAAGTCGCAAGATACTGAACTCTTGGCAGCGGCAGCAAAAGTAGGAGATATGGACGATGAATTAAATCCCGTCTTCTTTCCAATTGCAGCGTCTCCATTGATGGCGTCTATGATTACAAAGAATCACATAAGTCTCAAGTCTGTACTGTCTGCCTTTCAGAGAATACGGAGGAGGCATGAATTTGTTGTTGTAGAAGGCATAGGTGGTATAATGGTGCCATTGACAAACAGTTACCTACTTGGAGACTTTGTAAAATTACTAGGTCTGCAATTAATTGTAGTATCTCGGCCGAATTTAGGATCAGTAAATCATACTCTTCTGACTGTTAATGCATGTAAGAAATATGGACTTGACATAGTTGGGATAATAATTAACCGTATGCCCTCAAAACCGGACATCGTAGAAAGTATGACTCCACAATTCATTCGTAAATTAACTGGCATTCCAGTAATTGCTATAATACCAGAACAGGCCAGACCAAACTCTCAAGCAACAGGCAGGTGTATGGAAAGGTGGTTTGCAGATTATATTGGAGTTGACCAATAGACAACCTAGTCTAAGCTCACCTATGGGAGCGGTATCCTTCGCAGAATTAGTTCAAAATTAATACAGATTTTATTCCATAGTTGGCATCTCTAATCAAGATTTTTTTACGAACGACTACGGGCCAATACACTGCAACCAATCTACACTGTTATTATTTCCTTTGCTGCCCTCTTTAATCGATCCATTACAGCTAATCCTAAATCCACACAATCCATTTCTTCTGCTATTATTACATCAATGTTATGGTTATCCACATAGCGGAAAATTTCAAATAATCCTCTACTTATAGTCTCAAAATCGTTACCAACGAACCAAACAATGTCTGCAATATAGTTATT
The DNA here is from genome assembly GCA_049591355.1 of Nitrososphaeraceae archaeon. Classification (GTDB taxonomy): domain Archaea; phylum Thermoproteota; class Nitrososphaeria; order Nitrososphaerales; family Nitrososphaeraceae; genus TA-21. The sequence continues at coordinate 1,705 of JBAWET010000004.1, read as the reverse complement.
GTTTATACTTTTGGTCATTATGCAAACGCTCTTGCTCTGTTCTTTCCTCATTCTTCTCGCAAGTTCAACGATCTTATTTCGCACCTTTATTTTAGTACCTTTTACGAGGATTAAATCGGCTTTGGGTGAGTAGTGTCTATATTTCATCCCGGGGGATTTATAGCCATTACCGCTTTTCAAGTGATCTTTTTTTGGATTAAGTATCGAGGAGTGTATTGAAATTTTATCTATAACTTCTCTTATTCTTTCAAGGGGTAGGCCTCCAGGCCTTAACAATACGGGCACAGGGGAGGTCATATCGATCACAGTAGATTCTAACCCAATTCGAGTTTTGCCGCCGTCTATAATCAAATCTACTTTACCATATAGATCTTCTAAGACATGACTTGCTCGCGTAGGACTAGGCCTTCCTGAGACATTTGCCGAGGGAGCTGCTACAGGAATTCCAGCAGCCCTGATTAGCGATAATGATATGATGTTACTGGGTATCCTGACTGCAATAGTATCCAGGCCCCCTGTGGTAACCTGAGGTACTCTTTGTGATTTCTCGAGAACTAGCGTAAGTGGTCCAGGCCAAAATTCCCTCGCAAGCTTGGTCGCCTTTCGCGAGACATTCCTGGCAAAAGTTTTCAGGTCGTCTATATGCTGGATATGTAATATCAGCGGATTATCCAGAGGCCTTCCCTTGACCAAGAAGATCTTTTTAACTGCAGACGGGTTTAGTGCATTCGCGCCCAAGCCGTAGACTGTTTCAGTGGGGAATGCCACTAAGCCACCCTCCAGTATAATGCGTGCTGCCATATCAATTTTGAATGGTTCCGGATTGTTGGGGTTTACCCTAGAAACACGCGTAAGCACCATTGTTCCTAAAAATATTGTTAATTTTAGGTTTGCTTTCTGTAGGACGAAGACAAGTTAGTGATATTTAAGAAAAATGTACAACCAAATTTGGCTTCATTTCAGTACATCGACGATTTAAATCAACAAGTAACCCTAGTGTTGCATGCCTCAGTATTGTGGATACTACCTGTCCACAATTAAAGGAATAGGCTCAATTGGCTTGACATCATTTCTAGTATCATCTAGAAGGGTATCTGTCATCAGAGTGTAGTAATGGATAAAAAGTCTGCCCTTTTCAGTAGTCCTGTACACGATCACGCCTTCGTCAACATCCTGTCGAATGAAACCTTTTTTCAAGAGCTCCTGCAAGTATCTGTTAATTTGCTCGTAGCTTAAGTTTCCCTTGTACATGATATGGGTTTTCTTGATACCTGATTTACAGAGGTCTACTACATCAGCCATTATCTCGATCTTTCCTCTATTATTTTCATTCCTAGTCTCAATTCTATTCATAGAATTGTAATTGTACTGCCAATTAATTAGGACAAGCATGGAACGTACTTTGGAACGTGCGTTCCATGCTATCAGAAAGAACAAGCATTTTTTTTGAGCTAGAATTGATCACTTAATAATTAACTTACCGAGAATATGATTGAAAAATTCCGGCATCGGACTTAAGTCCGAATAAATACACAATGGTGTACAATGAAACGATCAACTAATTCCAGTGATACGAAATTTCGATTATTCTTTCCCAGAACGGTCATCCTCTTTCCCAAAAGATCTGAATAATAACCCGCTGAGCGCGAGCGCGGCAGTGAGGCCTATGGCAGTGAGAGCTTGTACCAATGGAATCCTTAATGCA
>JBAWET010000003.1:0-1927 GCA_049591355.1 Nitrososphaeraceae archaeon | reverse complement strand
TTGGATTCATCATATTACCCATCATTGGGTTCATATTCATCATATTTGGGTTCATATTCATCATATTTGGGTTCATCGTAGTACCCATTACTCCCGTTCTATTCGCCATATTACCCAACATGCCTATCATTCCAGTTCTATTCATCATATTGGGCTTCATCATACCAATTTGAGCTGATGCTTGGTGATTCAATATTAAAGTTCCAATTAAAAGTCCTATTGCCAATGCCATACACAATAGAATATATGTTGTTTCCATTGAGATTGCTCGGAAGATCTAGTATAAAGGCATATTGCGAAATCTTTATCACAAGCCTCGGATTAGATGACTCGATACTAATCCTTCAGGAATCGATTGAATCGTTGTTGATATGATGAAGCCAGACAGATATGAGATCTCTGATGGCAGTTCTTGGAGCTATTATAATATTTTGTGCACCGAGATAAATCGGAATTAAGGTGAATTCGCATATTATGATTTGACTGACAATTTTGAAAACAAATAGGGGATCAATATTCGGCTGTGATCGGTATCGGTATCAACTGATCATATATTACTATAGTGATGGCGATAACGATAAGTAAATATACATTAACGGTAACGCTAATGGTGCGGCTATGGTTGATGTGTGTGCTTAATATAGTGGTAAGTAAATTAATAATAGTTATTCTTTTGTGAACCGCTGTTGTCTAAGCCTATACTACTATTCTATTCTTTTGAAAAACTTGTGGAGTCACTATCGACAACCGATCAACGATCAGCAGGTAACAAAGTTCTGAGAATCTCGAATCGTCAATTGATACGTGAACTGTTTCCGCATTAGTACGCTGCTACTACCGTAGTGTAACAAATTCTTCTTTGTGATATGAGAGCAAATCAGAAAGTAATTCGGAAGTATAACCAAGGTAATTTTAACGTCCAGAGCGAAACGGGGAAGCTGAAAACCCCTGCTCTGGACTGAATGAGTAAAGTTAATGGGATAAGTCGAAAATTAAAACTAAAATTTAATCAAAATTAAAACTTAATAGAATCAACAACTGGCCCACTGTCTATGCAATGGACGAAGAGCTGACAGTAAGGACCCCATTCTATAGGTGTTACATGATACTTCGGTCCAAGGGCTAACAACGTATCTTGTATACTTTACCACGTCCAGATACGATAATTGCCTTCCTTGGCTTTAGATGGATATGGACTCTGAAAAAGATAAGTTGCTTGATGAAATCGAAGCTGAAGTTACGGTTCAATATACCCAAAAGGATTACTATCAAGTAATAGATTTACTGATATACTTATTGCTGCTCAACCTACTAATCCAGGAGATAGACTTGTGCGGTGACCAGACATTACGGAGATAAGATTTTGATTTGCTTGTTCTAACTCTTTCGTGCGGCTATTACATCTTCTTTGGCTATTTCTAGTTCCTTCTTGGAGGTTCGCAGGCCTATAATTCCAGTCATTCCAGACCTACCTTGATAGCATTAGAGCGTATTTTGCAAATCAATTCTCGGGACTCTGAAATGGCATGGGGCTGGCCGTTTGTGAATCAAATTTGACACGAATTGTAGACCCACTCAAAAAATTTAATCTGCCAGAAACGTCAAATGATATGTCGTTGGTCCGGGTTCGGTGGTATCCGTTGTGCTAGCACTTCTAGAATAGAATTCCCTTTAAGCTAAGAAGGTGGTCAGCTTTAAGGGTTTCGGATCTTCAAATATAACTCTGATTTCAATTTAGCACGTTTTGACAATTAATGTCAGATGCTCCGTTGCCATTTCCACAAACATTGGCCTGTATAGCAGATTGGCTGCCACCACCACTCTGTGTTTGATTTCCGATATTCTGACAACTTATATTATTTGAAAAAATACCATTTCCACAAACATTGGCCTGTGCAGCAGATTGGCTGCCAGCACCACTCTGTAT
>JBAWET010000002.1:0-3101 GCA_049591355.1 Nitrososphaeraceae archaeon | reverse complement strand
ATCGTCTTTAAGTTCCATCACTAGTGAAATTCTTTTATCAACTATCAGAACCGTTGCTCTGCCAGAGACGGTTTCAATAAACCTTATACCGATCTCTTTAATTTCATCTTTTATCAAATCCGCCAAGTCTGCAATAGGCGAGAGATCAAATGGCGCCATTATCCTAACATTGACATGGCGATCTTCTGCTGCAGCCCTTACTCGACTCAGTATTCCCAATTTTTCCTGTCGGGCTATTGCACCTATAGTTGGAAAAATTAACAGGATATCATCTTTCGCTGTATCTAAGATATGGAAGTATAATTCGAGTGCCCTTGAGGGGCTTTGTATCACCTCAATTTCATTTTCGCTACCTTCTTCCAAATCCTTTATTTTCAGCTTCGCATCAATACCTTCCTTCCATAATTGCTCGAAAACAGAAGCAAATTGCTTGACATACACAGGTTCATTACTTGTTAATAGGCTATGGATTATTTTTCTCCCTTTAATATCTTCCAAATTAGCTTGTACCTCTCTATCAGTAACAACAAAACTTAATGGCAGAAGATTTTTCACATGTCTTACTTGAACACCCACTTTGACAAAATGCTTGACAAGCTCTAAAATATCCCTGTCAAGAGTAACGAGCAATTTGATACCCTTGTGTTTACCCTTGCTTTGTCGGTCCAATACTTCTTTGTACAGATCAAAAAAGTTGTCATGGATTAATTCTAAACGACCTGGTTGATAACATGCTATTATCTCATTTGAGTTCAAAATTTCAGCTTTTATCTTATCTGCTATCTTATCTGGACTTTCTATTATCCTAGTTTCAACAGGAGGTGTGCCTTGTTCGATCATCTTAATCTGCTTTTCCGCATCTATTCCATTATTCCATAAATTTTCAAAAATGTAATTCTGTTGCTCTACCATCTCCTTATTGTTACTGTAAATTAAATGAGATAAAAATTGTTTACCGGTAGCCTCACCCATATACTCTTTTTCACTTACCACAAAATTGCCAATCAGGCTTTCAAGATGTCGCACTTGGCCGAAGTTCATAATTTCTTTACAATATCCCAAATTGTCCTTTGTAATTTCGGTAAGATATCTTATCCTAAGGCCTCTGTCTCTAGCATCAAGATATCCTTTTCTTATTCGTTCCGACATGGAAAAATGAGGGACATTAGACTCTAGGCATAAATCCCATTTCTTTTCACTCTTGTATTGCCACTCCACAATTGCTTTTATCACTTGTTCCTCTCCATAAAGAACTTCTGTTTTTTCATTTGGAAGCCCTCTTTCTATCTGTTCAATTCTTCGGAGAGCAGGGACAGACTGTCCCCATAATATGTCAAAGACATATTGCTGCTGTTCTACTACAGCCTTAGCGTTGCTGTGGATAAGCTGGGGAACGAGAGAAGAATCTTGCAGTACTACTGATCCAATGTATTCGCCCTCACTAACGCTGAAATTACTTCTTACACCTTCTAGGTGCCTGATCTCGGCTTTCTTTGCTAGCTTTTTAAAGTAATGCAAATTGGTATCATTAATTTCAGTGAGGAATCTTATTTTTACGCCTCTTTGTATCGCTTTTATGAGTCCCTTCTTATAACCTTCTACGCCTATTGCAACTGATGGGTCACTACCTTCTGTGCAGCAAGAGATATTCTTCGATGCTTTCGACAGAAACTTTTGTATTATTTCAGTTATTCTTTCGAGCCCCTGAATAATCTGAGTGTATTCTTTGTGATCTGGTTTATTCATATGTTCTAATGACCTTGAGTTTTGCCCAGCAGGTTTTCTTTATCACGGTGGTTCATTTTTTTTCTGGTCCGCGAGATCAAGTATCAGGTACTTTTAGGATAAAATCTATCTTCTTCAAAAGCTCTGCGTTTGAGATCGGTTTTATTATAAATAATTCCTTGTCTAGAGCGGCGAATTTTTCTTTTCTGAAATTTTCATAATATAACTCGCTTGCAGTCAAGAAGCATATTTTTGCCTTTCTATCGACCTTTTTGATTTCTCGGTACAGCTCAAACCCATCCATCTGGGGCATCTTGACGTCTAATATTATAAGGCCATAAAATCCAGGTTTTAATTTCTCTAAGGCAATGAATGGATTCTCAAAAGTATCTACTTCATATCCTTCTCGCTTTAAGACTACACTCAATGCCGCATTTATGTCAGGCTCGTCGTCTACGAGCATTATTCGACTGTTGATTGATGTATTTTTACTGCTATCTTTGTCTTTCATGACTTTTCCCTGACCTGTCTTGATGCCCCTTCGGTTACGTCACCTAGATTATTTTTTATGGCAGATATAAAAAAATCTCTGTCTACAGGTTTCTTTAGAATTTGTCCAAGCTGTACCCCGGGAAGTATACTTACTAGCTCTTCCGAAGAATCAAGGGCGCTGACGAATAATACTTTGATACTTTTGTTTATGGCTTTCAATCGGAAATAGAGCTGCAACCCATTCAAACCCGGCATGCGGATGTCTAATATAACCAGATGATAATAATCGGAATCTACCTGCGCGAAACGTTTTAGCGCCGCTGTTGCATCTTTGAACTTGTCCACCACTATATTTTGCGAAACCAATAAAGCTTCAAAAGTTGAAAGTATATCTTGATCATCATCAACGAGCATTACTCTATGTCCTCCAAACTTTTGATCCACAGTTTTAAACTTTGAATCGGTAACAGCTGAGTTCGGGTATATAGAGTTTGTACCTACAGGCCTTAGTTCAGGAATTTGCATGAAGTCGCCTATTGCAGGTTTTTCATACCTACTGGTAACAGAGTACAAAGGGTATGCTCCTATTATTCCAAGAGAGTAGAAGCTCGCCTGTTTAAAATAATAGTCATTTTTAAGAGGAGCGATGGCTTTTAGGACTAGGTACAAGTCACCACCTATAACCATGCTATTTGGTTTTGCGTAACGGTTAATTTTTGCGCAGAGGTTAACTGTGGTACCAAATAAATCATCCATTTCTGAAGAATAGGACCTGGCCACATGTACTTTCCCATAATCTGCGCTAATCCTATATTTCATAGCTGGCAATGTTTCCTCATACAACTTATCGTCGATGACATAGGTAGCAGCTATCATAGTTAGAC
>JBAWET010000001.1:0-4579 GCA_049591355.1 Nitrososphaeraceae archaeon | reverse complement strand
GATGACAGCTTTGTAATATAGTGTATCTACGTATGTAGCTTCTTTTTATCGAATCTAATTCAGAATTGAGTGCTTTTTAAAAATCAAAGGTTGAGAAGAATTGCTTAGGGTACCGTTGCCCTAGCTTAAGCACTTCCATTGCCCATGAGAGTGATCAAATCAGGAATGTCCTTACCTTGCATAGGACCTCGCAAGTCACCTTTTGTAATATTTCCGTTAAATCCTATCTTAGGTGGAGTCGCATTTCCTTTAGCTGATTTTGAATTGGATAATAAGGAAACTACTATATCTTCGTCTTGTCCTGTGGTTCCGTTGTGTACATGAGCCTGGTTTATTTTCTTTATTCCGGTAACATTAATCCAATAAGATATCTGTGAATTATTCTCGTTTACTAGAAACTTTGCAGTTCCCGTTGAATTGGATTTATTCGCACTTCCTGAAAGTGCGGCAGAAAATGATTGTACTCCTTGTTGTCCTTGGACACTCGCCAGATTTAGAACCGTCACCGTAGTCGCTACTAAAAGTACAGCTGCAAAAACCGAGACCACAGAAAATGCTATTTTTTGTCTCATTGTTAACAAATTTGCTTTAGGGGTATAAAGCTTATTGGTACGATCCTCTAAATGTCTACCTTAAACTAGAAGGAGGTCATGAGGACCCTGATTTCATATCCTTATAACTGTCCCACAATACTTATATGAAAATCTATTCCTTCGGATCATTGAAGGATATTATTGGTTATTGGTTTGCAAAACACTAAAAAAAAATATTTCTTTAGTATGGCATTATTGACAATTATTATGATGTCGGCAATGGTTTCTATTTTATTTACTAGTCTTGTTTTCGGACAGTCCTCTACTATCTTGAAAAATTCTGAGAAACTGAGAGAATTCCAGTCAACAACAACTGGCTACGTAAAGTACGTAAAAACATTAACGAGTAATAATCCACTTGGCATCGCTCACCTAACTGATTCATACGCTGCAAAAATAAAGTCAATATTTGAACGATCACCATCTTTAACCTTCGGTTGTAAGGCAATCGATTGTATCAATTCACCACAATCTACGAATCAATTGGGGACTTCTGGTAATCTCTTGCAAGATGCCAAAACTAAATTTCATGAATTCAGGATGCTTACTTTGCAATTTCAGAAAGACGTTACTCTTGCGACTGGTCATTCCAATCCTTCACATATCATTGGACAGCTCGTAGATATCTATGCCAAGAACGTTAAAGACATATTCAACTATTAACTTGAAATGAGCCACAAATATAATCACTGAATGAATAAACGTATACTACTAACTATCAGCAATCCCAGAAGAATAAGCATTAGAAATCTTGTTCCAATTTAACTTCTTTACCAATAGTAATTCCTTGATTGCAGTAAGTCTTTTGCCTTGCTATGGTAAATTAATTTGTGTTAGAATTAATTATTAAAATGCAAGGTAATCTGATCTTTATCTTTCAATTGAATATCTGCGTAATCAAGATCACTTTGATTCTTGCCGTTGACAAATATATCAACATGGCCAGTGAAATTCCCGGCTAAAATGTCATCTAGCAAAGTGGAATTGGTACTATCAAATCTATCCCATATCTCAAAGAATTGCCCTAACGTAAAACTTTGATTTATCGGGGATTCCATATGTATTAGACCACTGTCATCATGCGTATGTAGCCAGTAAATACATTTTGCTGGAATGATCCCTATGCCGGCCGGAATCTTTTGTTGCTTCTCATCAACGATCATCGTAAGGTTAGTATGAGTATGAAATGTGAGATGTTCAACTACATCACATTCTATTCCATTATTGGTGAGTTCTGGATAAGGTGTAGAAGTTGAACCTAAAGCCTGACCGTTTACTTTAATTGTTTTGACCATACTACTGCCAGTTATGACAATGACCATCAGAATGAGAAGCAGACTGATATATCTTGAATGATATGGGAGTATCGAAAACCTATGCCCTTGTATCATTTGCATTGAGTCTGTATAATTGTTGTTTATTAAATCTTGGTCAGTTAGTGAGGAAACCATCTTAAGCAACACACAGACTTGTTCCGGTCCATTATCGGGCTTTTTTTCCTCAATTAACTTCTGCAAGTCCGTTAGACATTATTGTAATATTCTCTTTAACGTCAAACGCATCCTTATTTGGCGCTGGATTATTAAAGATGACTTTTGGCCCTGAATATTTAGTCTATGCTCTGGACTATGATGAACCTTTGTTTGCGAAAGGCAAATGGTCCGCCAAACGGCACCTTTTTGGCAAAAAGATAGTACTAAATTACGAGGACAATTAGTGAATATTTAAAAGTAAAAAAATATAGTTTAGGCTCAGCCATTATTTTAGAGCGGTTATGCTTAAATGAAACTAGTTTAGACGAAAGGTAAAGTATTGAATCCTGAGGATGACCCCGAATATTGGAATAGTATGGGTTATTCACTTGCGCTGAACGGAAAGAGAGATAAGGCACAGAAATATTATGAAAAAACTCTCGAAATCGATCCAGACAATGTGGCCGCTCTTAACAACCTTGCGAACATTTTATTAGATCAAGGGAAGGAAGACGAGGCTTTGAAATATCTGAAATATACTACACAGATGCATCCTGACTATGCGGAAGCATGGATCAACCTTGGTCTAATAAACGAGGAAGCAAACAAGGTAGACGAAGCCATGAAATGTTATGACAGGGCGAAGGATCTAGATCCTGGGTGCGCTGCCTTATGGCACAATAGAGGATATGCACTCAGACGACAAAACAAGTTTAGAGAAGCAATAGCAGATTATGACACATCACTAAGACTTCGTCCGCTTCATATCAGTACTCTAATGGACAAGGCCTTCGCTCATATGAGTATTTCAGAAGTGGATGAGGCTGATAGATGCTATGATGATGTCTTGAAAATAGAGCCAAACCATGCAGAAGCCTTAGGAGACAAAGGTACCGTACAATTTGCAAGGGGAAATTACAGAGAAGCCTTACTACTTTTTGATAAGTCTTTAAAAATGGAGCCAAACAATGCAAAGCTATTGAATTACAGACGCGTTGCGTCTGAAAAAATAGCAGAGAATAACTAAAAATATGAGTTAGGTGTAATTCAGGCTTATGTCTTATATTGTATGGAATTGATAAATTGAATGACCGGAGTCTATATGATTCATTTTGATCTCCATTATTCATTAACAATTTTCACATATAGTTCCAGTGTGTAACACCTTTTAAGGGACGCTCGGGCAGACAATGGGACTGGTTTGCGGTATAGATCGCTTGCTCTTCTCGACTATTGCTTGAGTCTGTAAAGAAGCTCCCTCTTTTTACAATGTTATATTTTGGTTTTTGCGGATTCACAAGGATTGAGCTGACTTTACAGGAGTATATTGATAATAGAAGCAATATTCATAGGAAATAAGCTTGATACTTTCGATTTAGATTGACAACACATCTTGATCTTGCACACATCGAAAGCTTGCACAATGCTGTTACTAGTTGAAAGATCATATTCTCAAACTCTTCAATATCAATGTTAGATTATTGAAGGAATTGATCCAATACCCATATGACTATATACTTCCCATTAGTCTACTAGCCTCCAATACTGCAGACATTAGTAAATTTCAAGACATGGGAGTATGCAAATTCAAACCCGCTGCTAGGTCAATAATCCTAACACATTCCCCAACTCACCAGTTTTAATTACATCAGTTTTTCATACCGAGTTTCCAACTTTTTTATTCCAATCTTTTTCTAGTTTACAATTCTCATTTCTAAACTGGTGTAGGGTTCTTAGTTTCTCCATATCAGAGATTGGTAAGATTCCCAAAATTCTTACTTGTAAAGGGTAAACGGGTAGTGATAAAAAAATATCCAATAGACTCATATTCAATTTCCATTATCTAAGTACTGACAAATTTGGATTTTGATCCGGACTACTATGGTTCTGATTCCTCCGTGTTTTCAAATATTAAAGGCAAAAAACTTGCCCTGCTTGTAGGTCTATTTTGTATTGGTGCATTCTTAGTTGTTCAGGCAATGTTTGGATTTCCTGTCAAAGACTTGTTTAGAGCTGATGTGAGTGACGAAGAGACGGTAATCATAAAAAATGACCTTCAAAAAACATGTGTAGTAGAGGGGCCTGAACATCAACCTCGTGTCATAACAGAGTGTTCATATGAAAAAGGCGACAAGATAGTTGTGAGTTACAAGCAAGGAACATCATCAATATCAAGTCATCACTTAAAGTAGAACTCGCTTTGTATTGTAAGAATATAGGTTAAAATACAAAACTGAAGACAGTTTGAGGTATGTTAACATTTGCCGACATTGAAAGTAGGCCCTATCAAAATTTCATAAATACTCTCAAAAGTAACTTCACAAAGGAAACTTACGAATTCCATTTGCGGAAGTTTATGGCTGAATTTCCTAATCTGACCATTGAATCGTTCTTGGAGCTACCAATAAACGAAGTTGAAGAAAAAATAGTTGACTACATTTTGAAGCTAAAGAAGGAAGGACTTTCATCCATTTACATTCGTTTGAAGCTATCGACAATAAAACACCTTTGTGT